>NZ_AYTE01000032.1:0-171317 GCF_000506245.1 Williamsia sp. D3
TGCGGTGCTGGTCGCCGACGCCTGGCAGGCGGGCGGGCCGCGCGGCGCCGACACCGGTCCGACCACGTTCTCCGCTGGGGGCGCTGTAACGAAAGGGCACGATGGCTGATCGAATCGAGTTGCGCGGACTGAAGGTTCGGGGCAATCACGGGGTGTTCGACCACGAGCGGCAGGACGGCCAGGACTTCATCGTCGACATCATCCTGTGGGCCGACCTGCGGGTGGCCGCGGCGACGGACGACCTCGCCGACACCATCGACTACGGGGGACTGGCCCACACCGCCCACGACATCATCGCCGGCACACCGCGCAACCTCATCGAGACGGTCTCGGCCGAGATAGCCGACAAGATCTTGCTCGATCTCGACGCCGTACTGGCGTGTGAGGTGACTTTGCACAAGCCCTCTGCGCCAATCGATCTGGAGTTCGACGACGTGTCGGTCGTCGCTCGCCGATCCCGCAAGGGGATGCAGTGAGCAGTGCGGTGCTCTCGATAGGCTCCAACATCGGAGACCGGCTCGCCCATCTGCAGTCGGTCTGCGACGGTCTCGGTGACCGGGTGGTGGCGGCCTCACGGGTCTACGCCACCGAACCGTGGGGCGGGGTGGAGCAGCAGGATTTTCTGAACGCCACCCTGCTGGTCGACGACGACACCCGGACCGCACGCGATTGGCTGGACGTGGGTCAGCATCTCGAGAACGAGGCGAGGCGGGTACGCGACCAGAGGTGGGGGCCACGAACTCTCGACGTCGACGTGATCTCGGTGTCGGACCACGGGGCAGTTGTCGAGTCGACGGATCCGGTGTTGACCTTGCCCCACCCGCGTGCCGCTGAGCGGGCGTTTGTCCTGATTCCCTGGCTGGACGCCGATCCCGGAGCGGTGCTCCGTCATCGCGGTTCCGACGTTTCGGTGTCGGATCTGCTGGCCGCATTGACGCCGGCCGACCGCGACGGGGTTCGACTCACCGAACACACGCTGACCACCGCCGGTACCGACGCAGGGAAACACACGTGACGAGCCGCAAGCCCGATCCCGGCAGCGACAACGCGATGGGCCCGACCCGTGTCCGGGATCTCGCCATGCTCGCGGTTGTGGTGGCGGTTGTGGTGTTCCTGGTGGTCCGGGTCAGCTACGGATCGCTGCCGCCGCTGCCCCTGTTGGCCGGCATCGTGCTGTATGTGCTTGCCGCACTTGAGGTTGTGATCGCGTTTGTGGTGCGTGCCCGGGTGAATGACCGGCAAATCGGCTCGCACAGCGGCCAATTGCATCCGATCACGCGGCGCGCGTGCTGGCGCTGGCCAAGGCGTCGGCCATTCTCGGTGCTCTCGCCGTCGGCGTGTGGACCGGAACGCTGGCGTATCTGCTCACCCGGCAAGACGATCTCGCGGCGGCAGATCATGATCGCCCGGGCACGATCGTCGGCCTGATCGGTGGCGTGCTGCTTGTCGGTGCGGCACTCTGGCTCGAATACTGCTGCCGCACGCCGGACGATCCCTCAGACGACCTGGCCACCTGAGTAGCCACACATCTCTCGCGAGATGTGCAGATCTCTCGACAAACACGATCGATAACTGGACTTGCCGCACCAGATGGCAAACGCGACACAGTCGGGCAGGTAAGTTTGCCACCATGACCACCTCTGCCGGCCGATCGGCTGATGCCAGAAGAGCCCGCCGTGGTCCTGGTCAGTGGTTGCTCGGTGTGCTGCTGTTGTTTGCGCTCAGCTCCAGCATCTTCATGATCTTCACCTCGGAGATGAGCATCGCCGCCTCGCTGGCCGTCATCACCGCGTTGTGGGCTGCTGTCATCGGCGCCATCCTGGTGACGAAGTATCGCCGGCAGGCCGATTCCGCGGACGCCAAGGCCCGTGACCTCCGACTGGTCTACGAATTGCAGCTCGAGCGTGAGATCTCCGCTCGCCGTCAGTACGAACTGGGCGTCGAGACACAGGTTCGCAAGGAGATCGGCGAACAGTCGGGTGAAGAACTGTCCGCGCTCAAGGCGGAGCTGCAGTCCTTGCGGTCGAGCCTCGAGCAGCTGCTCGGCGAGCTCCCGGACGAACGGATCGCCCTGGTCCGCGAACGTCTGCCGGAACTGGAGAACCGCGCGAACCGCCATGAGGGGTCGGGCAATCCGTACACCCCGGCCGCTTCGCCGATCAGCATTTCCCGCCGGCGCCGCTGGTCCCGGATGATGGAACCGTGGCCGAACGCGATTTTGCGTCCACGGCACCCCCGGCTGATCGCCGGCGCGACGACAACCCGAACGAGAGCACCCAGGTCATCCCGGTGGTGTCCGACGAGGATCCGGTGCCCGTGGAGCCTGCCGAAACACCGGCAGACGACGCGGCCGACACCGAAGAGTCGTCGGACGCCGGTGAGCAGGATGCGGTGACGTCGGACCACTCCGGCGACACCACCAACGCGCAGACACCGTCCGGCCGCCATGCGGGTAGCCGGCGTCGCGCCGATGACGCAGCACCGGAAGTCGTCGCGGCCGGGGACGTGGCCCGTACCGCTGAGCCGCAGGTGGCCGGCGCGCACGAAAAGCGTGCTGAGGAGGCGGACGGAACGCCCGAGGCGCAGGTCGAGTCGTCGGCTCCCGGGCCGTTCGTGGACGAAACCCCCACCGACGAGTGGGAGGTGGCTGTCCCCGCAGAAGGTGGAATCCCCAACGCGCTGCTGGCCGATGACGGCGAGCAGTCCGCGGACCATCCAGGCGCACATGCGTCGGGACGGTCGGTCTCGGAGTTGCTCACCCGATTCGAATCATCGGCACCTGCCGGTGGACGCCGCCGCCGTCGTAGCTGATCGCCCACGTCCTATCGGGTGAGCCCGATCACAGGCATTGGCAATATGTGTCCGCCTGGTTCTATTCTCGCTGCGAGACGTCTGGTACCCGTGCCTGACACATCCCCGGTCGCGTTCGACTCAACGGCCAGGGGAGAAGTCAGAGGGACTGGAACGAATGGAGGACGACGGTGACCTCGACGGGGATTACCAATTGGCCCGCGCCTGCCCGCCTGACGGTGGGCGTCGTGTCGGCGGGTCGAGTGGGAACCACCATCGGTCAGGCCCTCGAACGTGCCGAACACGTGGTCGGCGCCGTCGCCGCATCGTCCCCGGCCTCGCGCGCACGTGCGGCACAGCGGCTCCCCGAGTCCGAGATCCGCGCCGTGGCCGACGTCGCCTCACAGTGCGAGCTCCTTGTTATCGCGGTCCCGGACGACCGATTAGCGTCTGTCATCTCCGATCTGGCGGAGTCGGGATCGGTGCGGCCGGGAACCATCGTCGCCCACACCGCGGGCGCACACGGTGTACGCGTGCTAGATCCGCTCACCGACATCGGAGCGCTCCCGCTGGCGTTGCATCCGGCCATGACGTTCATCGGGACGGAAGAGGACACGGACCGGATCCGCAACTGCTGCTTCGGTGTCACTGCAGCGGACGAGGTGGGTCTGGCCATCGGACAATCGCTGGTACTGGAGATGGGCGCCGAACCGGTCCGCATCGACGAGAAGGACCGCACCCTCTATCACGCTGCCCTGGCTCATGGTGCGAATCATCTTGTCGCGCTTGTGTGTGACGCCGTGGCAGCGCTGCGCAAGGTGGTCGACGGCCAAGACGTGCGGCCGGAACGGATCCTGGGGCCTCTGCTCACCGCGGCGCTCGACAACAGTCTGCAGATCGGCCCGAAGGCGTTGACCGGCCCGGTGGCTCGCGGCGACGCGGCGGCGGTGGCCCGGCATCTGCAGGCGCTGACGGCCGCTGATCCGGGCATCTCGGAGGGATATCGTGCGCTCGCCCGCCGCGCCGCCACGTACACCGATCCACCACCGGACCTGGTCGAGTTGCTCAGGGACGACGACTTGGGAAATGACAGCAGACGGGACGAACATCGATGACCACTGGTGACCTCACGGGCCAGAAACCTTTCACCGCTGGGCAATTGACGGTCCATCATGATCCAGTGCTGCTGAACAAGGTCAGCCGTGCCCTGCGTTCGACGGGTAAGCGGGTGGTGCTGGTTCCCACCATGGGCGCGCTGCACGCGGGCCATCTCGAACTGGTTCGTGCCGCCAAACGCAAGGGCGACGCGGTGGTGATCGCGTCCATCTTCGTCAACCCGTTGCAGTTCGCCGCGGGTGAAGACCTCGACGCCTACCCCCGGACATTCGATGAGGACTGCGATCTCCTGCGGGCGGCCGGCGTCGAATTGGTCTTCGCCCCGAAGGTCTCCGACATGTACCCGACGGGACCGCGCACCACCGTGCACCCGGGACCGCTCGGTGGAGAGCTCGAAGGTGCTTCTCGACCAACGCATTTCGCAGGCATGCTGACCGTGGTGCTCAAGTTGCTGAACATTGCCGCGCCGATGGAGGCCTACTTCGGGGAGAAGGATTACCAGCAGTTGGTGTTGATCCGGCAGATGGTCACCGACCTGAACCTCGACGTACAGATCGTCGGCGTTCCCACCGTGCGCGAAGCCGACGGATTGGCCATGTCGTCGCGCAATCGGTACCTCGATCCCGCTCAGCGTGAGCTGGCGACGACCCTGTCGGCAGCGCTGATCGCGGGCGCCTATGCGGCCGCCGGGGGAGAGCAGGCCATCCTCGACGCGGCCCGCGGCGTTTTCGACCTGCACCCGGACGTCTCGGTCGACTACCTCGAACTGCGCGGCCCCAATCTCGAGGAACCGCCGGCCCGCGGCGACGGCAGGCTGCTCGTCGCCGCGCGAATCGGCTCCACCCGGCTCATTGACAACGTGGGTGTCGCGATCGGCACCGGTTTCGTCGAAAGAGGAGAGAACCCAGCATGATCCGCACCATGATGACCTCGAAGATCCACCGCGCCACGGTGACCCAGGCCGATCTGCACTACGTCGGATCGGTGACGGTCGACCAGGACCTGCTCGACGCCGCCGGTCTGCTCGAGGGTGAGCAGGTGACCATCGTCGACATCAACAACGGCGCCCGGTTGGTCACCTACGCGATCTCGGGTCCCCGCGGGTCCGGGATCATCGGTATCAACGGCGCCGCAGCACATCTGGTGCACCCGGGCGACCTTGTCATCCTGATCGCCTACGGCGGACTCGATGACCGCGAGATCCTCGAGTATCAGCCCAAGGTGGTGTTCGTCGACGAATCGAACCGCATCGTCGAACAGGGTGCCGACCCAGCACACGCACCGGAAGGCTCGGATCTGCTCGACCCCCGCCACCCGGTGCTGTCGAGCAGCCCCGCCTGACATGTTGCTCGCGCTGGACGTCGGCAACACGAACATCCACCTGGGTGTCTATGCCGGCATCGGGACCAATTCGCGGCTGCTGCGCGACTGGCGGATGAGGACCGAGTCGCGCATGACCGCCGACGAGTTGGCGCTGACCATCCGTGGCCTGCTGGGGCCGGACGTGGAACAGGTCACGGCCGTTGTCGGGCTGTCGACGGTGCCGTCTCTGCTGCGCGAGATGCGGGTGATGGTCGGGAAGTACTTCGGGGCCGGACCGCACGTGCTGCTCGAACCCGGTGTGCGAACCGGGGTTCCGCTGTTGGTCGACAACCCCAAAGAGGTCGGGACCGACCGCGTCGCCAATGCGCTCGCCGCCTACTCGGCCTACGGTCGCGGCTGCATCGTCGTCGATTTCGGAACCACCACCCTCGTCGACGTGGTGTCGGCGAAGGGCGAGTTCCTCGGTGGGGCGATCGCCCCGGGTATCGATCTGGCGGTCGAGGCCCTCGCCGTCCGGACGGTGACGCTACGCAAGGTCGAGCTGTTGCCGCCGCGCTCTGTGGTGGGCAAGAACACCGTCGAAGCACTGCAGTCGGGCATCCTGTACGGATTCGCAGGTCAGGTGGACGGGCTCGTGTCCCGGGTACGGCGTGAAGTGCCGGGTTTCGACGGCGACGACATCGCGGTGATCGCCACCGGCTACCTCGCCCCGCTGGTCTTCGATGAGTGTGTGACGTTGCAGCACCACGAGCCAACTCTGACGCTCGACGGGTTGCGGCTGGTGTACGAGCGGCAACGCGATGCCCGGGCAAAGGGGCGTTCGGCGGGCTCGCGTCCGGACTGAGGTGTTGCCGCGGTCGGGTGACGGTGGTGCGATCGTGATCGCTGTGGCACAATCTCCACCGTGATCACGCGGAGCTGTCAGGAGTGTTGTCGGGGCTGAAACGCCTCTTGATGACCCCTACGCCCGTTCTTCGGCCGATCTGCTGCCGATCATTCACGAAAGCGCCAGCCATGTCTGTGCTCATCGCACCCGCACCTTCTCTGTCCAGTCGGCCCACGTCGGCATACCCCGTTGCTCCGCTGTCCGTCGCGGCGCACGACGTCGATTCCCTGCTCCGCAGCGGTGCTGTGGCCATCGACATCCGTAGCCAGCAGGAACGTGATCGGGACGGAATCGTCCTCGGCGCGTTGGCAATTCCCGCCGAACAGATTCTCGACCGCCTGATCCCGGGCTCGGGGGAGACACTGCGTCGCGCTGACGCCTCCAGCCGTTGGCTTCTCATCGGGGTGGACGGTCACGACGCCGAGATGCTCACCTGGCACCTGCAGGCCGCGGGGGTGCCCGGCGCCCGGTTTGTTGCCGGTGGCCAGATGGCGCTCGCCCGTTCGGCCGACCGGCGTCCGGTCGCCGGTCACACCGAGCGCGAGTGGAGCATGTTCTCCGCGCACTGATCACGCGCCGACCTGGCGACCCGTCGAATATGGCCAACCCAGGTTCGGCCGCTAGGGTCGTTGGCGTGAATGAAGCCCGTGGCCAAGGCCGGAAAAATGCAGCAGACGACAACACCGAGGATCAGACCCCGGAGCAGTTGCGAGTTCGGCGCGAGAAGCGCGATCGCATCCTCGCCGAGGGTGGTCAGGCCTATCCCGTGTCGGTTCCGCGCACCCATTCACTGGCCGAGCTCCGCGCGAAGTACCCAGACCTCGAGCCCGACACCCAGACAGGTGAGGTCGTCGGCATCGCCGGCCGGGTGATCTTCATCCGCAACACCGGGAAGCTGTGCTTCGCAACACTTCAAGAAGGCGATGGCACGCAGCTGCAGGCCATGATCAGCCTGAACGGCGTGGGTGAGGAGTCGCTGGCCGCCTGGAAGTCCGACGTGGACCTCGGTGACTTCGTGTTCGTACACGGCGAGGTGATCAGCTCGCGACGCGGAGAACTGAGCGTGCTCGCCGACACGTGGCAGATGGCGAGCAAGGCGCTGCGCCCACTTCCGGTGGCGCACAAGGAGATGAACGAGGAAACGCGTGTCCGCCAGCGGTACGTCGACCTCATCGTGCGACCCCAGGCCCGCGAGATGGCGCGAACACGCGTCGCGGTCCTGCGGGAACTGCGCGCGGCGCTGGAGCGGCGGGGATTCCTGGAGATCGAGACACCGATGCTGCAGACGCTGCACGGTGGTGCGGCCGCCAGGCCGTTCGTCACCCATTCCAACGCCCTCGACATCGACCTCTACCTGCGCATCGCCCCAGAGCTGTTCCTCAAGCGGGCTGTGGTCGGCGGTATCGAGCGGGTCTTCGAGATCAACCGCAACTTCCGCAACGAGGGCGCCGACAGCACCCATTCGCCCGAGTTCGCGATGCTCGAGACGTACCAGGCGTACGGCACCTACGACGACTCGGCGACGATGACCCGTGAGGTGATTCAGGAAGTGGCGATGGCCGCCCTCGGCACCCTGACCCCGGAGATGGCCGACGGATCGATCAACGATCTGAGCGGGGAATGGAAGTCGGTGGAGATGTATCCCTCGCTCTCCGAGTCGCTCGGGATCGAGATCACGCCGGCCACGACGGTCGAGAAACTGCTCTCCATCAGCGCCGATGTGGGGCTCGAGATCCCGGCAGGCAAGGGCTACGGCCACGGCAAGCTCGTCGAGGAACTCTGGGAACACCAGGTGGGCGACGGGTTGTCGGGGCCGGTATTCGTCCGCGATTTCCCGGTCGAGACATCACCCCTGGTGCGTGAGCACCGCGACAAGCCGGGTGTGAGTGAAAAGTGGGATCTCTATGTCCGCGGGTTCGAATTGGCTACCGGTTATTCCGAATTGGTCGATCCGGTGATTCAGCGGGAGCGGTTCGTCGACCAGGCCCGTTTGGCTCGTGCCGGTGATGATGAGGCAATGGTGCTCGATGAAGAGTTTCTTGCGGCCATGGAGCAGGGCATGCCGCCGACGACCGGTACCGGAATGGGCATTGACCGACTTCTGATGGCTCTTACGGGTCTCGGCATTCGCGAAACCATCCTCTTTCCACTCGTCAAGCCGCAGCAATGACGTTACTGGAAAACGCTTCCTCTTATTAGCGTTGACGGTTCATTCGCGCTATGCTGGCGGCCGATAGGCGGCCACCATGAATATTGTTCGTTTGCGTTGTGTGCCGGAACTGTCAAAGTTGGATCCGGGAGCCATCAGAATGGAGCATTATGGCTAAGAAGGTAACCGTCACACTCGTAGATGATGTTGATGACAGCAAGACAGCGGACGAGACCGTGGAGTTCGGCGTCGATGGCGTCACCTACGAGATCGACCTGTCCAGCAAGAACGCTGACAAGCTGCGTGACGACGTGGCGAAATGGGCTGAGCATGCCCGACGTGTGAGTGGCCGTAAGCGCGCGAAAGGGATCGCCACCAAGGCATCTGTGGATCGCGAGCAGACCGCGGCAATCCGTGACTGGGCCCGTCGTAACGGCCACCAGGTGTCATCGCGCGGGCGTATTGCCGCGGATGTCGTCGAGGCTTACAACGAGGCGCACTGACGCATTGAACTGACCACAACTGTAGTCAAAATGACGGGCGGCCCGAGGAATCGGGCCGCCCGTCATTTGTTTCTCCGGCGGTTCTCTTCGAATTGTATTAGTGCGCATTCAGAAAAGAATCGAAAACATTTATGACCGTCGCGATCATTTGTGAACTTGTGTGACAAACCGTTGTCCCTTTCGAGTTGCGGATAGTCGAAGTGAGACAAACTGTTCATCAGCGGAACAAAGCTCGCGAAGACAGGCATGGCCGGGTTCAGTGCAGTTCGCGCTTGAGGATCTTGCCGCCGGCATTGCGTGGGAACTCGTCGATGATGATGACCGAACGCGGGGTCTTGAAGTTCGCGAGTTTCTGACGGCAGTACTCGATGACCGACTTTTCGTCAACGGACGCGCCCGGTGACAACGTGAGGTAAGCGCGCCCCACTTCTCCCAATCGCTCATCAGGTACCCCGACGACGGCAGCCTCGGCCACCCCTTCGATTCTGGCGAGAACCTGCTCGACTTCTGCGGGGTACACATTGAATCCGCCGCTGATGTACATGTCTTTCAGGCGGTCCGTGATGGAGAGATTTCCGCGCTCGTCAATAGTTCCGATGTCGCCGGTGTGCAGCCAGCCGTCGGCGTCGATCGCCTCTGCGGTGGCCTTGGGGTCGTCGAGATAACCGCGCATGACCATCTTGCCGCGGGCCAGCACCTCGCCGTTCTCCGAGAGCTTGATCTCCATGCCCGTGAACGGGCGGCCGCACGTGTTGGCCACGGTCTGATCGTCGTCGTCGGGTGTGCAGGTGGTGACGAAGCCGCTCGCCTCGGTCAGGCCGTAGGCGGTGATGACGGTCTCGATGCCGAGGTCGCGTTGCATCCGCTCGACGAGCACCACGGGCACGATCGCGGCGCCGGTGACTGCCAGCCGCAGTGACGAGAGGTCGAACTCGGGGCGCTGCGGAGCGTCGAGGATCGTCTGGAAGATGGTCGGGGCGCCGGGGAACACGGTGGCCCTGCGTTGCTCGATCAGCCGCATCGCGGCATCGGTGGAGTACACCGCCAGAGGGATCATCGTGGTGCCCATCAGGGTGCACACGAGGATTCCGGCCTTGTATCCAAAGGTGTGGAAGTAGGGATTCACCATCAGGTAGCGGTCGTCGGTCCCCAGTTTCCCGTTGGTGGCCCACGCTCGAGCGCCGGCGACCGTCTGCTGATGCTCGGCGAGGGCTCCCTTTGACCTGCCGGTGGTCCCCGAGGTGAACAGCACGTCGGAGATGTCGGTGGGTGCGACCGCAGATGCACGTGCGTCGGCTTCGGCCCTCCCCTCGTCGGTTGCTGCACAGAGGAAGTCGTTCCAGTCGACAGCGACCGCACCCCGATGGTCATCCGCCTCGAGGCGTACGCGGATGGCCACGGCCAGGTCCGATGCTGCAGCGAGGTCACCGCCTGCCTCGGCGCACAATTGTTCGACCCGGTCGGTGCCGAGGAATCGGCCGACCACGACGATCGCCCGGGCCTTGGTGCGCTGAACGATCTCCAGCGCCTCCGCCGCGGTGTAACGGGTGTTGAGTGGGACGAGGGTGGCGCCGGCGAAATGGGCGCCGAGCGCAGCGATGGGCCAGTGAAAGCTGTTCGGTGCCCAGATGGCGACCCGGTCGCCGGCCTCGATGCCCTCCGCGATCAGGCCGGCCGCGAAAGTACGCACGGCGCCGAGGAGGTCGGACCAGGTCAGTTCGACCGTCTCGCCCCACTGGTCGTCGATGATCGCCAGACCGTCCGGCCACAATTCCGCGGCTCGGCGCAAGGCCTGCGGTGTGGTGATGACGGCGTCGACGTCGAGCCGGTCTGGGGTGGGCTGATCTGCTGAAATGGACACGATTCCTCCCGGAGCTCACACCTGCGTAAAAGGCTAGTACCACCTGGTACAGCGCAGGTTCCGAAGCCAAAACCTAGCACTTGCTTGGGTGCGCTAACCGAGCAAGTGCTTGGTCGGTTACGCTGGTTCACATGACGGCGATCAACCTCGCTGACCGAGGCGTGGACCTGGGTGAATGGGATGGTTCGGCGGCCGATTTCGCGGCTGCCGTACGACAGTGGCTCGACGACAATCTGACCGGCGAGTTCGCGGATCTGAAGTCACGCGGCGGCCCGGGCAGCGAACACGAGTTCTACGGGCCGCGGCTCGCGTGGGACCGGCTGCTGGCCGCCTCGGGGTGGACGTGCCTCGGTTGGCCTGTGGAACACGGCGGCCGAGGCGCGTCCATCGAGCAGCGCATCATCTTTCATCAGGAGTACGCCCGGGCAGGCGCGCCGGCCCGGGTCAGCCACGTGGGCGAGGAACTGCTCGGCCCGACGCTGATCGCCTTCGGGACCGAGGAACAGAAGAAGCGTTTCCTGCCGGGCATCACCACGGTCGACGAGTTGTGGGCGCAGGGTTACTCCGAACCGGGCGCGGGGTCGGACCTGGCGAACATCTCCACCACCGCCACACTCGACGGCGACAAGTGGGTCATCAACGGCCAGAAGATCTGGACGTCGCTGGCACACGTCGCCCAATGGGCATTTGTGCTGTGCCGCACCGAGCCGGGGTCCTCGCGTCACAAGGGACTGAGTTTTCTCCTCGTGCCGCTCGATCAACCCGGCGTCACCGTCCGGCCGATCCAGCAGCTCACCGGTACCTCCGAGTTCAACGAGGTGTTCTTCGACGACGCCACCACCGAGGCCGGCCTTGTCGTCGGCGAACCCGGTGAGGGCTGGAAAGTGGCGATGGGTCTGCTCGAGTTCGAGCGGGGTGTGTCCACGCTCGGTCAGCAGGTGGGCTTCTCGCGCGAACTCGAACACATCGTGGAGATGGCAAAGGCCAACGGGTCGTCGAACAGCCCGGTGATCCGGGAGCGGATCGCCCGGGCATGGCTCGAGCTCCGGGTGATGCGTGCCCACGCACAACGCACACTTGCCGTGGTGGACACCGGCGGCGCCGGGGGAGCGGCCTCGGTGTCGAAGTTGTTGTGGGCCAACTGGCATCGTGACCTCGGCGAGCTCGCAATGGCGGTCCAGGGGGCCCCGTCGCTCATCGCACCCGATCGCACCAGCGAGGGTGAACCCAACAACATCTTCGAGCCGGACAAGGTGGAACTCGATCAGTGGCAGCGGCTGTTCTTGTTCACCCGCGCCGACACGATCTATGGCGGCTCGAATGAAGTGCAGCGCAACATCATTGCCGAGCGGGTGCTCGGACTACCTCGAGAGGCACGACCGTGACAGTTCAGCAAGGTTCCAGTCCGCTGGCGACGCCGCCTGAAGAGATCCCAGGTCACGGCCTGCTCGCCGGCCGCAAGGTCGTGGTGACGGCCGCCGCGGGCACCGGGATCGGGTTCGCCTCCGCGCGCAGGGCTTTGGCCGAAGGCGCCGATGTGCTGGTCAGCGATTGGCACGAACGCAGGCTCGGCGAGACCGTGGACAAACTCAAGGGTGAGTTCGCCGATCAGACCGTGGCGTCCGTGGTGTGCAACGTGCAGAAGACCTCAGAGGTCAATGCCCTGATCGAGTCCGCGGCCTCCGAACTCGGCCGTATCGACGTGCTGATCAACAATGCCGGACTCGGTGGTGAGACCCCGGTCGTCGACATGGACGACGACGAGTGGGACCGCGTCATCGACATCACGTTGAACGGTACCTTCCGCGCGACTCGCGCGGCGTTGCGTTACTTCCGCGACGCCCCCCACGGCGGCGTGATCGTGAACAATGCGTCGGTTCTGGGCTGGCGTGCACAGCACAGCCAATCCCATTACGCCGCAGCAAAAGCCGGGGTGATGGCCCTGACCCGGTGTGCGGCGATCGAAGCCGCCGAGTACGGCGTGCGAATCAACGCGGTGGCTCCCTCCATCGCCCGCCATCCCTTCCTCGCGAAGGTCACCAGCGAAGAGCTGCTCGCCGACCTCGCCTCGCGCGAGGCCTACGGACGCGCCGCCGAGGTCTGGGAGATCGCGGCGACCATCGCAATGCTCGCCAGCGACTACACCACCTACCTCACCGGTGAAGTGGTCTCCATCTCCAGCCAGCGGGCCTGACCCACCAGATCGAACCGCCACGTTTTTTGATCGAAGGAGCACACAATGTCCAAACCTCAGGCGTACATCGTCGATGCCGTACGCACGCCGGTCGGCAAGCGCAACGGCTCACTGGCCAAGGTGCACCCTGCCGATCTCGGCGCGCACGTCATCAAGGCGACGCTCGAACGCACCGGTATCGACCCGATGGTCGTCGACGACGTCATCTTCGGGTGCGTGGACACCATCGGGCCGCAGGCCGGCAACATCGCCCGAACCGCCTGGCTCACAGCCGGTCTGCCCCTCGACATCCCCGGCACCACCATCGACCGCCAGTGCGGGTCGTCGCAGCAGGCCATCCATTTCGCCGCGCAGGCCGTGATGAGTGGCACGCAGGACGTGGTGCTCGCCGGCGGCGTCCAGAACATGAGCGCCATCCCCATCTCGGCCGCCATGCTGGCCGGCGTCCAGTACGGATTCGAAGGGCCGTTCAAGGGATCGGTCGGCTGGGACGAGCGGTTCGGCGATGCCGAGATCTCTCAGTTCGCCGGCGCCGACATGATGGCCAAGAAGTGGGACATCAGCCGCGAAGACATGGAGCAGTGGGCTCTGCAGTCGCACCAGCGTGCGCGCCGCGCCATCGATGAGGGCCACTTCGCTGCGGAGACCGTGGCGCTCGGCGACTGTGTCGTCGACGAATGCCCTCGCGAGACATCGCTGGAGAAGATGGCCGGACTTCCGGTACTGGCCGAGGGCTCGTCGCTGACGGCTGCTGTCGCCTCCCAGATCTGCGACGGCGCTTCGGCTGCCCTCGTGGTGTCCGAGGATGCACTCAAGCAGTACAACCTCACGCCCCGCGCGCGCATCCACCACATCTCGGTGCGCGGCGACGACCCCGTGATGATGCTGTCTGCGCCGATTCCCGCCACCAAGTACGCACTCGAGAAGAGCGGCCTGAGCATCGATGACATCGACGTCATCGAGATCAACGAAGCATTCGCCCCGGTGGTGCTCGCGTGGCTCAAGGAGACCGGTGCCGACCCGGCCCGGGTCAACCCGAACGGCGGCGGCATCGCCCTCGGACATCCCCTCGGAGCCACCGGCGCCAAGCTGTTCGCCACGTTGCTGCACGAACTCGAGCGCACCGGGGGCCGCTACGGCCTGCAAACGATGTGTGAGGGTGGCGGCACCGCCAACGTCACGATCATCGAGCGGCTGTAGTCGAGCTCGCGTACCTCCTCTTTGCCCCCGGGTCACTGGCGCCCCCGGTGTGAGTTGGCGCATACTGGTTTGCGACATACTTGGAAAATCGTTCCAACGTTTCGTGTGTAACCAAGGGCAATTTGGAGGTCCGCGTTATGACCAAACCGGCAGACGTAGCTAAAAAGCAGGTCACAGAGCACAAATCAGCCGACACGTTGTCGCTGCAGGAGTTGCTCGAGCTGCAGCGGGCCGCGTTCCTGCGTGACGGAATCCCCGACGCGCAGACTCGCATCGACCGGATCGTTCGCCTCCAGGCCCTGTTGCTCGACAACGCCGAAGAGCTTGCCGAGGCGTTGAATGCCGACTTCGGGACTCGACCACGCGAGTTGTCGATGGCCGCCGACATCGCCGGATGCATGATCGACCTCTCGCATCAGAAGAGGTATGTCACCAAGTGGATGGAGACGTCCACGCCGGGCAAGTTGATGGCCCGGGCGGGATTCCGCCAGGAGGTCCGCCACGACCCCAAGGGTGTCGTCGGCATCATGGGCCCCTGGAACTTTCCTCTCAACCTGACTATCGTGCCGGCGGGCTCGGCATTCGCTGCGGGCAATCGAGTGCTGGTGCGTCCGTCGTCCGTCACCGCCAAGACCACCGCGGTCCTCGCCAAGCACGCGCCGAGGTACTTCAGCCTCGAGGAGTTCGCTGTGCTGACCAGCGCTCACGGCGGCGGTTCAGATTTTGCCAAGCTCGAGGTCGACCACATGTTCTTCACCGGCTCGCCGGATGTGGGTCGATCGGTGGCCGCTGAGGCCGGCAAGAACCTTGTGCCCGTCACGCTCGAGCTCGGCGGCAAGAACCCGGTGATCGTCGACATCGACGCCGACATCGATCAGGCGGCCCAGCGCATCGCCGACGCCCGCCTGGTCAACGGCGGTCAGGTCTGCCTGTGCCCCGACTACGTGTGGGTGCCCGAAGCCAAGCTGGGAGAGTTCACCGACAAGGTGCTGGCCCGCTGGCGCAGCAACCTCCCGTCGATCAAGGACAATCCGCAGTACACCTCGACCATCAACGAGAAGAACTTCAACCGGATCGTCGACCTCATCGACGATGCCGTCTCACTCGGTGCCACCAAGCACCAGGTGATCCCGGCAGGCGAAAGTCTTCCGGACGCGGAAGCTCGGAAGATTCCGCCAACCCTGCTCACCGGAGTGAAGGCCGGGATGAAGATCGAAGAGGACGAGGTCTTCGGCCCCGTGCTCACTGTCTATCCCTACCGCGATCTCGGCGAGGTGATCGCCCACGTCACAAGTCATCCGAACCCGTTGACCATGTACTGGCACGGTGACCGCAATGAGCGATTCGCGAAGATAGCCGACGCCACCCGGTCGGGTTCGATCAACGGAAACGACTTCGCCATCAACATGTTCGGGCCAGACCTGCCGTTCGGCGGCTCCGGCCAGAGTGGCATGGGCAGCTATCACGGCAAGTATGGTTTTGACACCTTCTCCCATACCCGGGCGGTGGCATTCTCGACGTTGAAGATCGCGGTGTCCGAGATGATGTCGGCGCCGTTCACGGCCAAAGACACCAAGAACGCCAACACGCAGTTGAAGTTGTGGAAGTTCTTCAACGCGCGGGCCCGTAAGAAGCTGGGACACTAGCTCTACCGACGGATCGCATGCCACCCGCTTCGTGCAGGTGGGACGCCTGAACAACCAAGCGCTTGCTAGGCTTGAGCTCTTGGAGGTGAGGCGGGTGGCTGCGACCCGAAAGCGGATTGAATCAGACTCAGGCCTGGCGGACAGCCGGACCAGAACGTCGCGGCGCGACGAGTTGCTGACGGTGGCAAGTTCGTTGTTCGCCGAGCGCGGGCTGCGCACAACCACAGTGCGCGACATCGCCGACAGCGCGGGCATCCTCTCCGGCAGTCTGTACCACCACTTCGATTCCAAGGAATCGATGGTCGACGAGATCCTGCGTAGTTTCCTGGACTCGCTCTTCGACACCTACCACGAGGTTGTCGCGGCGGGCATGCCCGCGCGAGAGACGCTGCGCGCGTTGGTTGTTGCCTCGTTCGAGAGCATCGACCGCGACCATTACGCCGTCGCCATCTATCAAGACGAAGCCAAGCGATTGTCCACGCAGGACCGCTTCGCCTACATACGCGACCGCAATGTCGAGTTCCGCACCCTCTGGAAAGACGTTCTCAATCGTGGTGTCGCCGACGGTAGTTTCCGCAGCGATCTCGACGTCGAGCTGGTCTACCGGTTCATGCGTGACACCGTGTGGGTTGCGGTGCGCTGGTATCGGCCCGGTGGCGAGCTGACCGCGCATCAGGTGGCCGAGCAGTACCTCAGTGTGGTGCTCGATGGGATCATTCCCCGCTGACGTGGCACTCTTGTTGCGATGCTGCACATGCGGGTGGTCACGCCGACCGAGCTCACCGAGCAGATCGTGGAGATGCTTGTCCATGACTCGGCGGTCAGCAACGTCGCCGTGTTCGCCGGTTCGTCGGTCAAACCGGCGGGCGATGTGCTCGAGGTCGAAGTAGCCCGCGAGGGCGTGAACGAGATCATCAACGAACTGCGGGATCTGGGAGTGCATCGGGTCGGTTCGGTGCAGATCGCTCGAGTGCCCACTTGGATGTCGCAGAAGGCTTTCGACGCGGAGCGCGTCACCCCTGGCGCGAGTGCGGACGCGGTGGTCTGGACTGAGGTCACCCAGCAGGCGTACGAGGATTCCGAGTTCAACTGGACGTTCTCGATGTTCATGTTTCTCGCGACGCTGCTGTGCGCGATTGCGATTGTGCTGAACTCGACGATTCTCCTAATCGGCGCGATGGTGCTCGGCCCCGAGTTCGGTGCGGTTGCTGCTTTGGGAGTTGCGCTGGTGCGCCGGAGGTTCGGGTTGCTGCGGCGCGCGGTGGCCACGTTGAGTGGCGGCTTTGTGATCGCGATCGTGGCCACCACCGTCTTTGCGTTGATCGCCCGCGCACTGGGGTGGATCACGGTGATCGACGTGGTGGAGGCGCGGCCGGACACCGAGTTCATCTACTCGCCTGACAAGTGGTCGTTCATAGTGGCGATGCTCGCGGGCGCGCTGGTGTGCTGTCGCTGACGTCGGCAAGGCTTGGTGGCTTGTCGGGGGTGTTCATCTCGGTCACCACGATTCCGGCCGCCGGCAACATGGCGTTGGGTATTACGTTCGGTCTCGGCGGCACCGTGGTGGGCAGTCTGGCGCAGTTGCTGATCAACTTGGCGGGGATGGCCGTTGCGGGGTGGCTCACCTTGGCGCTGCAGCAGGCGAGTTGGCAGAGGTTGTCGGCCTACCGCGCGAGGGTGTTGAAGAACCGGTCACTCAGGCAGCCTCGACCGCCGGAGATGTGACCGTTCTTGCGTCGTCGAATCCGTGGGGCCGTGTGGTGAATGTTTGCCCGTATTGGGTTGTCCAGGTGATGGTTCCGTCGGTGTGCATACGCGTCATCCAGTAGCCGAGTGTTTTGCGTTTGTGGTCGGGGCGGCAGATGGCGCCGAGGTTTTGTTCGATGGTCCAGCCGCCTGATCGGGGGTCGGCGTGGTTGAACGGGATGATGTGGTCGATCTCGCATTCGGATGCCGGGGTGGAGCATCCTGGGGTGCGGCAGGTGCCGTCGCGGGCGATGATCGCTTCGCGTAGTGCTTGTGATGGTTGGTAGGTGAGTGCGCCTGGTGGTGGTTCGGGGAATCCGCCGTGGCCGTCGGGTGGCAGCAGCCCCGGTGGTGGAGCGGTGACGCCTGGTTGCCGATGACGACCTCGGGCGAATTGGTCGGCTTCTTTGTAGAGGCCTTGCCAGGTGGCGTCGGCGGCGAGTTCGCGTGCGAGTGCGGGGTCGATGACGCCGTATCCGTCGATGGTGGGGACTTGTCCGGTCAGGCCGGCCAGGGTTGCTGCGTCGGTGTGGATTTTGACCATTGGCTTGGGTGGGGCGGGTAGGGGTTCGCGGTGCTTTTCGGGGCATTGGTCGCGTTTTGCAGGTGCAGTCGAGGTGCGTGTGTCCGCGCATGACGGCGACGAAGGCGTCGGCGCGTTGTTGGTGGGGTTGGCGGCGGTCGCGGGTGCATACGGTGCCGGTGACTGCGGTGATTTGTGCGTCGAGTTCGGCGGCTTCGGCTGCGGTGATGGTCGCGGAGATGTGGGCGAGGCCGTTGAGGTCGCGGGAGGAGCGGTAGTCGCGGTGCGGTTGCATTGCTGTGCGTCGTTCTGCTGCCCCGTCGGGGTCGGCGGCGATGACCATGCGGTCGAGTTCGTTGCGCAGGGTTGAGCGTGAGAGGCCCTGTTGGGCAATCAGTAGGGCTTCGGTTTCGACGCGGTCGAGTAGCTCGTCGTCGAGACCCTGCAGTGCGGTGACGATCTCGCGGACATGGGTGAATCCGATGTCGCCGGCTTCGAACGCTGCACGTGTCTGATGGAATCGGTCGCGCAGTTGTAGGCCGTTGTCGATGTAGATGCCGGCCATCGTGCGTGAAACATTCAGCAGCATAGACACTTCGACGACTGGGATGCGTGCGCCCTTGTCCAGATCACCGGAGATGGCCAGTTCTTCCTGGACTCGCAGTGTCGCCAGTTCGACGACGTCGGCGATCGTCTGCGCGAACCGGCGGTTCTCCTCGCGCGGAACAGTTCTCAATCCCTCGGCCAACTGTGTGACTCGAGTTCCCCCCTCGATCAACAACATACGACTACTTTAGCGACGGGGTCTGACATCGCCTGAGGCGTTCCCTTGCGACCCTAAAAACCGCCAAATACAAAGCCGCCGAGGGAACATGCCCCTCGGCGGCCCGCTACCCGACAGTTCTCAGGGTGATAGTGCCTCACTCAGACCCCCGGAGTGAACTTCCCCAGACGTTCAAGATTGGTCCACGCCGACAACATGATCGACTGAACCAACTCGTCGCAGCTGGGGAGGTCGTCGATCATCCCGACCACCTGACCCGACGCCAGCACACCGGCTTCGGTGTTGCCCTCGACGAGCCCGGCGCGCAACAACATCGGGGTATTGCCGGCCATGATGATCTGCTGCCAGGTGCGTTCGCCCGACTTGCGCATGGTGCGCCCGTCTTTGAGCATCACCGACCACTTCATGCCGGTCATCTGCTTGAACTTGTTGGCGTTCTTCGCTGCGGCCGCAAGGGCTGTGGGAGCGCTGCCAGATTCGAGCTTGTCGACCAACTCGGTCCGCAGAACCCGGTGCGGCATCCCGTCGACCTTCTTCGACACCACCGTGTCGCTGAGCCCGCGGGCCAGGTATTCCTTCTTCACCGCATCCGGCACAGCGGAATCCGAGGTCAGAAGGAAGCGGGTGCCCATCGCGACACCCTCGGCGCCGTATGACAGCGCGGCGACAAGTCCGCGACCGTCGAAGAAGCCACCCGCTGCGATCACCGGAATACCGTTGGGGCCCAGAGCATCGAGCACACTGGGGAGCAGAAGGGTCGTGGCCACGGGTCCGGTGTGTCCGCCGCCTTCACCGCCTTGCACGATGACCGCGTCGGCACCCCAAGACGCCACCTTCACAGCGTGCTTGGCCGCACCAATGGACGGGATGACCACAACACCGTTGTCTTTTAGCTTGGCGATGAGATCAGGCTTGGGCGCCAACGCGAACGACGCAACCTTCACCTTCTCGCGGATAAGCAGGTCGATCCGCTCTGGCGCGTCGGTGGCGTCGGCGCGGATGTTGACGCCAAACGGCTTGTCGGTCAACGATTTCGTCTTTGCGACAGCGGTTTCGAGTTCCTCGTATGTCATCGTCGCCGATGCCAGGATGCCCAAACCGCCGGCGTTCGAGGTCGCCGACGTCAACGACGGCCCCGACACCCAGCCCATTCCGGTCTGCACGATCGGGTACTTGATTCCGACAAGCTCGGTGAACCGCGTGGCGAGCCCGGGCGCAGGCGCGCTCACTTCGCGGCCGATTCGGTCGAGCTCCGCTTCGCTGCGTCTCCGGCCTCGACAGGCTTGACTTCTTTCTCCCGTAGCCCCTTCGGGTCGAGGACCTCGCGGATCAGACGCAATTCCTCGTCGGACGGGGTGCGGGTGACGCCGGCCTCGGCGAGACCCGCGACCTCGAAGCCGGTGTTCTCGGCGACCTCATCGGCACTCACCCCGGGGTGCAGGCTCAACGCACGCATCGTGTGGCCGGGACCGTTGAAGTCGAAGACCCCGAGGTTGGTGACCACGCGATGGATGTCGAGGAACCGGTACGCCGGATTGGCCGGGTCGACCTTGTCGTATCCGACACCCGACACCACGTCGACAACCCCGCCGAACACTCTGGCCGAATGCTTGGCCACCCAGTAGCTCGTCGGGTGGTTGATGGTGTTCCCGGGCGCCCCGCGTACACCGAACATCTGGCGGGTGGGCTGCTGCAGTGGACCGAACGCCGACAGGTTCTGGTTGCCGTAGCGGTCGATCTGGTTGGCGCCCATCACAACATGGCGGCGACCCGACGCGACCACGTCGAAGACTTTGCGGAACGGCATCCAGCCCTCGATCGGGCCACTGGCACCCACAGCGGGGGTGTCGGCAAAGATCAACGCCTCGCCGTCGGTGATGAGCAGGTCGGGCTCGCTCGTCAGGCGGGCCAGGCGGGCGCCGATGAGCGGGGTGGTGGCCATCGGGGAGGCCATCGTCTCGCCGGCGCCGGAAAAGATCTCGGCACAGGCGATCACACAGATCTCGGCCCGGGTGACGGTCGATTCGGTGGAATTCGCGGGTGATGTCACTGTGCGGCCTTTCGTTCGGCGTTCCATGCCTCGACCTCTTTTTGGTACTGCTCTTCGTCGACGGCGAGGAATCGGTCGGAGAACTCTTGCCAACTGGCAGGGTCTTTGGCGGACTCGGCGTAGAAACGCTGGAACGCCTCGTCGCGTTTGTAGTCACCGGCGAAGGTGAAGTGAGCGCCGTTCGGCGTGTGCACCACCCGGTCGACGTTCAGCCGGTTGAGCAGAAGTCGTTGCACGGGAACGGTTGCCACCAGCTCCTCGGTGCTCACCAGCTTGTCGGTCTCGAGGTAGCGGCGCTTCGCCGCACCGCAGTACAGGTCGTCGAAGTAGGGGTCGACGCCGGTGTAGGCGGCATTGCCGTGTTTGTCGGCGATGTCGAGATGCACAAACGCCGCATCCAGTTTCAGGGCCGGCATCGCGACAAGGGTCTCGCTGCGTCCGTCGGCGTCCGGGTACGGCGAGGTGACGGTTTCGAGTTCACCTTCCCAGAACTTCAACACGTCTGATCCGAGTCCGGCGCGGATGGGCAGGAACGGAAGGCGCGATGCGGCGGCTTCGAGTCCGCACTTCACCATTCCCTCATCCATCTCACGCACGGTGATGGCGCCGGTGGTACGGGCGTGGGCGAACCACGGGTCGTAGAACGGCGGCGAGTCGAGCGAGACGAAACCGTAGTATGCCTTGGTCACTTTGCCTGCGGCACAGAGCAACCCGAGGTCAGGGCCACCGTAGGTGACCACGGTGAGGTCTTTGACGTTCGATCGGGCCAGGGCCCGCACGAGTGCCATCGGCTTGCGTCGCGAACCCCAGCCACCGATTCCGATGGTCATGCCGCTCTCGATCTCGCCGACGATGTCGTCGAGACTGCTGGTCTTGTCGGTTGCCACTGTGTTCAGGCCCCTTTACTCGTTGCGCTTTTGGGCTTTCCGGTCTCCACGAATGCGTCGCGGTGTTCGTCGGCGACACCGGCGAGGTTCAGCTCGAACGTGAATCCCTGTTCCAGGCGGTAACTCGTCTTCACATCGACCGGGTCGATGCCGTTGATCGCTTCCTTCGCCGCGCGGATCACGCGGGTGTCCTTCGCAGCGATCTTGCGGGCGATCTCCAGTGCGGCTTCGTCGAGCTCGGCACGCGGCACCACCCTCTGCACCGACCCGAAGTGCTCGAGCTGTTGAGCGGTGACGTTCTGCGCCGTGAAGTACAGGGTCCGCATGGTGTGCTGCGGGACGAGGCGCGCGAGATGGGTGGCGGCGCCGAGTGCACCGCGGTCGACCTCAGGAAGTCCGAACACCGCGTCGTCCGAGGCGACGATCACGTCGCATTGCCGACCAGGCCGATGCCGCCGCCGACGCAGAAACCGTTGACCGCGACGATGACCGGCACCTCGCAGTCGTAGACCGCGGCGAAGGCGACCGCACATCCCCGGTTGGCGGCGATGAGGGCGTCGTATCCCTCGGTGGCCTGCATCTCCTTGATGTCGACTCCGGCGTTGAAGCCCCGACCCTCGGCCCGAAGGATCACCACATGGGTGGCGCGGTCTCGGCCCGCGGCCGTGATGGCCTCGCCGAGTTCGAACCAGGCCGCCGATGGCAAGGCGTTGACCGGGGGAAAGTCGACCGTGACCGTGACTATCCCCGGTTCGACCGTGGTGGTGGTGATGGGCATCGATGCTCCTCGCGTACCGTCGGGCTGTAGACCAACCAAGCAATTGCTTGGTACTTTAACACCGAACGAACCGAGCGAAGCGGGAGACTGAATGGACCTGGAGCTGTCCGGGCGGGTTGTGCTGGTCACCGGTGGTGTCCGGGGAGTGGGTGCAGGCATCAGCTCGGTCCTCACCGAGCTGGGTGCCACGGTCGTCGCGTGCGCCAGGCGACCTGCCGACGATCCCGATTCCACCCCGTATAGCGAATTCGTGAGCTGCGACATCCGGGACGCCGAGGCGGTGGCCGCGATGCTCGACGACATCGTCTCCCGGCACGGCGCACTCGACGCCGTGGTCAACAACGCCGGCGGGTCACCCTTCGCCCTTGCGGCCGACGCATCCCCGCGTTTCCACTCGAAGATCGTCGAATTGAACCTGCTGGCCCCGTTGATCATCGCGCAGGCGGCCCACCGGATCATGCTCGGTCAGGAGCGCGGCGGGTCGATCGTCAACGTCTCCAGCCTGAGCGGACACCGCCCCTCACCGGGAACCGCCGCGTATGGCGCGGCCAAAGCCGGGCTCGATTCACTGACCGGATCGCTCGCCATGGAATGGGCGCCGCGGGTGCGGGTGAACTCGGTTGTGGTGGGCGCTGTCCAGACCGAACTGGCAGAGCTGCATTACGGAGACGAGGAGGGCATCGCCGCAGTGGGACGCACAATCCCGATGGGGCGCATGGCAGTACCCACCGATGTGGGCAACGCGGTGGCATTCCTGATCTCCGCGCTCGCCGAGTACGTCACCGGGTCGACAGTGGCCGTGCACGGCGGCGGCGAAAGACTGGCTTTCCTGGACGCCGCGACCGCGGACAACTCTGTCCACGCGCCGACGTCCTGACTTATTCACCGACACAACAAGAACTTCGAGGAGCGAATTGATGAGTGGAATCGTGGCCGGCCGAGTGGTCATCGTGACCGGTGCCGGACGGGGGATCGGTCGCGAACATGCGCTCGCCTACGCGCGCGAAGGCGCCAAGGTCGTGGTGAACGACATCGGCGCGGGGCTCGACGGGTCGACCACCGGCGAGAGCCCGGCCGAACAGGTTGTCGCAGAGATCAAGTCGTCGGGTGGCGAGGCAGTTGTCAACGGTGACGACGTGGCCGACTGGGCCGGCGCGCAGAACCTGGTGAACACAGCCATCGAAACCTTCGGGGCACTGGACATCCTGGTCAACAACGCCGGTTTCCTGCGCGACAAGATGCTGGTCTCCATGAGTGAGGAAGACTGGGACAACGTCATCCGGGTGCACCTCAAAGGTCACTTCGCGATGTTGCGTCATGCCGCCGCGTACTGGCGCGCCGAGTCGAAAGCAGGCAATCCGCGGGCCGCTCGCGTGATCAACACGTCGTCGGGCGCCGGTCTGTACGGCTCTGTGGGACAGGGGAATTACGCGGCCGCAAAGGCTGCCATCGCCGAACTGACGATTCAGGCCGCCGCCGAGATGAAGGCATACGGCGTGACGGTGAACGCCATCGCGCCATCGGCCCGCACCCGCATGACCACCAGCGCAGGTGACGCGATGGCCGCGCAGATGGCGCCGCCCGAGGACGGCTCCTTCGACACGATGGATCCGGCCAACGTGTCCCCCCTGGTGGTGTGGCTCGGCTCCGAGGAGGCAGGCAGTGTCAGCGGGCGGGTGTTCGAGGTCGAGGGCGGGACCGTCTCCGTCACCGACGGGTGGCAGCGCAGCGTCAAGCGGGACAAGGGCGCTCGATGGGATCCGGCGGAACTCGGACCGGTTGTCACCGACATCCTGGCCGAGGCACCGACACCGATGCCGGTCTACGGTGCCCGATGATTTTGGGGCCCAAGCTATGAGCTCCGACGCCGACCTGATCGCCGGCGCGAGAGCCTATGTGGACGCTCTGGCAAGCCACGACCCGTCCGCCGTACCGTTTCACCCCGACTGCGTTCGTATCGAGATGGGCGTGAAGACGGGGCGCAGCGGTGATCATCTGCGCCGCAGCCTCAGTCGAGGACCTCAGTACAAGGTCATCCACGCGATCACCGAGTTCCAGGCTCGGGTGGAAGGCCGGACCGTGCACGTCACGTTCTACGTGAACGTCCAGCCCAAACCGCTCGGCCTGCGCTCCAAGGTCATCGAGAGCTTCGAGTTCGACGAGTCCGGACAGATCAAGAAGATCGTTGCCAAGTTCGGCGTCCCGCGCCGCTGAGACACCGCCTGCGGGTCAGGAGCTGGGGGCCCGGACGACCATGGGGACGCCGGGGAAGTACGCGGCCAGCTCAGAGCGTGAACGACGAAGAGCTGCCGTGCCGAATCCGCGCTTGCGGTGCTCGGGTGCAATCCAGATCCGGACATCCACCTCGCCGCCGGACAGCTCACCGAACACGATGCCCACCTTGTCGTCGCCTTCGACCGCCACGAGCCACACGGCTTCCTCTGCCTTCATGCGACTGCGGGCGGCGGCGATCTCGTCGTCGATGCCCGATGCGGGAGTGCCGCTTCCGTCGCCCGCGGCCCCGACGTCGGAGGTGCGTGCGGCGAAGAGGTCGGCATCGCTGTCATCAAAAGGTCGCAGCGTCAACGTTTCTGCGGTGGCCGCCGGCCGTTCGGTCTGTGTGAACGTGAGCTTGCTGTTCAGATCTTCGAGCTCGGCGGCGTTGGCCCGCCGTGCCGACACGGTCAGGCGGTCGAACGACATCCCCAGCACTGCTTCGGCGCCGATGGTGGGCACGGAGAGGAGGTTCGCGATGGCCGAGACGGCCGCGGACCGGTCCTCCGCCTCCACGATGGCATCGAGCACTTCGTGGCGGCGTTCGAAGGCGGCCTCGAGGGCAGCGGTGATGTCACGGCGGGTGGCGGCACGGTCTGGATCAGTCATGCCCCGATCCTATTAGGGATCGGCCGGTGCGGTCAGCCGGAGTACGACTTCGTGAAGACCTGAGTGGGAGTTCCCGTTGCCAGGTCCACCGTGAACACCCGCAGATCCACTCCCGAGGCCGTGATGTCCATCGTCATGAACCCGCGGTCACGGAAGTTCTCGTACAATGCCGGATGCTCTTTGGAAGAGTGGTCTTCGACCGTCTTGGCCGCCGCACCCGACACCAGCTGGCGTGTTCCCTTGGAGGCGATGGTGGGGTCGAAGACCTGCAACGAATGGTCGTGACCGGACATGAAGAAGTGGAACCGTCCGGCGATCTCCTGCTCGAAGAACTCCTTGACCAGCACGCCGTTGATGGGAGGTATGGGGATCCCGTCGTATCCACCGGCACTGCCGTGCGGCCCGTTGTTGATGTACGGGTGGTGGGTGCACGCGATCTTCCACGTCGCGGTCGATGCCGCGACAGCCTCGCGCAGCCACGTGCGTTGCGCCGTCATGTAGGTGCCGTTCGGTTCCCAGTAGGGCGCCAAGAACGGCGGGATATAGGCGGCGATCGGATTGAGGTCGAGGACAAAGAACTCGACGACCGGCGCCTGCTCGGGAACGGCCACCGAGTAGTAGCGTCGCGGCATGTACCAGCGGCTCGACCGCGAGTGGTACGCAACCTCCGCATCGCCGCGCAGCAGCCAGCCACCGTCACCCGGGAAGACCGCGGTGGTGTCGTGGTTGCCCAACGCCATCACCCATGGGAAGTCGAGGCCGGTGTTCGGCTTCTCGAACTTCTCCTCGAACTGTTTGTCGTCGGTCCGTTCGGACCCGACTCGTAGATGTTGTCGCCCAGTCCGATTGCCAATCCGAACGGATCCTGCGCGTGCAGCGCGCGAGCGGCTTTGGTGACCGCGTACTGCGGGGCTTCGCCGGTACCGGCATCGCCGGTGATCAGCACCCGCACCGACGAACCGGTCTGGGGAAAACCCGGCCGACCCGACGGGAGGCCACCAGCTCGCGCAGGTCCGGACAGGACCAGGCCTGCGCCTGCGGCAGCGGCCGATCCGGCGAGGAATGTACGCCGGCGGATGCCGTTGTTCGGCGAGGACGGGGTGGTGGTCATCAAGGAATCCTAGGTCGGGCCGGTACTACTGGGCTGGTGAACCAGAGGGCTGCACGCGCTGCGTGCCGCTCGGCACCCGCCACGACTGACCGTGGCGCTGCCCGGACCGCGGGTCGGCGCGGTTGTTCACGAAGAACCAATCCATCTGTGTGGCAGCCGGAGTCACCGTCAGGACTGCGTAACCGTGCGCGTCGGTGTCGACCCAGCGGATGTGCCGGTTGATGTTGGTCATCGCCACGGCTGCGGCTGCTCCCACCGTGTACTCGGGCGCGCCGACGATGTCGTCGATGTTGTTCGACGTCACCGAGGTCACCACGAGTTCGGTGCCGACCGTGCCCGCCCCTGGGTAGTTCGCGGCGTCCACGGGCACGTCGCAGGCAAACGACATGTGGATGTCACCGGTGATGAACACGGTGTTCTCGACGTTGTTGTCGCGCAACGCCTTGTGCAGACGATCGCGGTCGGCGGTGTAGCCGTCCCACGCGTCGGAGTTCAGTGGGATGCCACCCTTGGGCACCCCGAGCAGGTCGGTCAGCGCTGCCGTGGTGGCCGGCTCCAGCGGGGGGATCAGGATCGGACTGATCATCACCGGGTTGCCGACGATCTTCCACCGCGTGGGGGAGGACACCACGCCGTTGGTGAGCCACGACATCTGTGCCGAACCGGTGATGCTCGCCGAGGTGCTGTCGACCTTGTTGGACAGCATGGACTGCTGTTCGGTGCGGTAGGTGCGCAGATCCAGCATCGAGATCTCGAGCAGATTGCCGTACCGCAGGCGCCGGTACAGATGGCGACCACCGGCGTCGACCTCCGGACGCACCGGCATCCACTCGAAGTAGGCCTGCTCGGAGGCTGCCTTGCGCGCGGGCCAGTCGCCTTCACTGGCGTCGTGGTTCTCGGCGCCGCCGGCGTAGGCGTCGTTGGCCGACTCATGGTCGTCCCAGGTGCAGATCCACGGCAGGTTGAGATGCGCGGCCTGCAGGTCAGGGTCGGACTTGTACTGGCCGTGGCGGGTCCGGTAGTCGGCCAGCGACACGATCTCGTGCAGAGGGTCGTGGGGGCGCACGACGCCGGTGCCCCCACCGAATTCTGCGGTGCCGTACTCGTAGATGTAGTCGCCCAGGTGCACGATGGCGTCGAGCCTGGCTGAGCCGCCAGGTGCCGGTAGGCGCTGAAGTAGCCGGCTTCCCAGTTGGAGCACGACACCACGCCGAAGCGGACCTTTGCCACGTCCGCGGCAGTGGCGGGAGCGGTCTTCGTCTGACCCACCGGCGACGTCGAACCGGCGGCCGGCCCGCCGGTGACGTGGAACCGGAAGTGGTAGTTGGTGTTCGGGGCCAGGCCGCCGGCATCGACCTTCACGGTGAGGTCTTGCTCGGGGCCGGTGGTGGTGACGCCGGACGAGACCACGGATCCGAAGTCGGGTGAGGTGGCGACTTCCCAGCGGACGGTGGTGGATGCCCCCTTGCCCGATCCGGGGACGGCATCGGGCGTGGGGGTGACGCGGGTCCAGAGGATCACCCGGTCGGGCAGTGGATCGCCGGACGCCACACCGTGACGAAAGACGTTGGCGCTCGGAGCCTTCGTTCCGTCGGCGGCCGCACTGCCGGCGTAGACCGTACCCAGGACGCCGACCGCGCCGATCGCGGCTCCGCCCAGGAATGTTCGTCGGGAGGGGCCGCTGACGGCTGGGCCTGAGGTCAGGTGGTCAGCCGATGAGGCGGGGGCACTGGAGCGTGAAGACTCTGGAATCGCAGACATGTCGCCTCGAATCCTGACACACCAGTTCCACCGACCATCGCGCTTCTTCGAGAATTTCAGGCGCCCCCGGGATGAATTCTTGTTCGCCCGGCCGCGCCGCTGCGCGACACCGGGCTCATTTTTTGTTCGCAGATGATCACCGTGGTTCGCAGATGATCACCGGGATCTTGCGTTCGGTCCAGGCCGCGTAGTTGTCGAAGTCGGCGTACACCTCGACGAGTTTGGGCCACAGGCGCGCCCGTTCCTGGTCGTCGGCCTCACGCGCTCGCATGGCGACTGTCTTGCGTCCCTCTTGGACGCTCACATCGGGATTGGCCGTGACGTTGTGGTACCAGGCCGGGTTCGAAGCCATCCCACCCTGCGAGGCAACGACCACC
Source organism: Williamsia sp. D3 (assembly GCF_000506245.1). Classification (NCBI taxonomy): domain Bacteria; kingdom Bacillati; phylum Actinomycetota; class Actinomycetes; order Mycobacteriales; family Nocardiaceae; genus Williamsia; species Williamsia sp. D3. The sequence goes on from NZ_AYTE01000032.1 coordinate 28,569, forward strand.
ACGTTGGCACCGTCACGCAGATAGAGAAGCGGCACCGTGCGCGGTTTGCCCGATTTGCGGCCCATCGCGGTCAGCAGGATGACCGGCGCAGGCTCCTTGAACCCGGCGCCCACCCGCCACTTCGACCCGATACGACCACCGGTCAACTTGTAGATCTTGGTGTTCGCCCGTGACCCGAGTTTGACGATGGTGCTGACGGCCTTGCTGTTGAGCGCTTTGGGAGCTTCTTGTTGTGGCACGCGATCTCAGATCCGCTCGATGATGGTTCCGGTGGAGAGCGCCCCACCCGCGCACATCGTAATCAGAGCCGTCGAGGTGTCGGACCGCTCCAGCTCGTGCAATGCGGTGGTGATCAGTCGCGACCCGGTGGATCCGACGGGATGGCCCAGCGCGATCGCGCCGCCGTTGACGTTGACCTTGTCCATGTCGGGTCCGTGGACCGCAGCCCATGAGAGCAGGACAGACGCGAACGCCTCGTTGACCTCGAAGCGGTCGATGTCGTTGATGCTCATCCCGGCCTTCGCCAGCACCTTCTCGGTGGACTGCACGGGCCCGTCGAGGTGGTAATACGGCTCGGCGCCAACGAGGGCCTGGGCGACAAAACGTGCGCGCGGCTTGAGGCCGAGTGCCTTCGCCTTGTCCTCGTCCATGATCAGGACCGCGGCTGCGCCGTCGGAGACCTGCGACGACGTGCCGGCCGTGTGGATTCCGCCTTCGATGACCGGGCGGAGCTTGCCGAGCGACTCGAGCGTGGTGTCGCGCATGCCCTGATCGCGGTTCACGTCCAGGATGTTGCCGGTGAACTCGCCCTCCTTGGTCCGTTCGGGAGCCTTGACGCCGAACACCTCGCGGTCGAACCGGCCCTCGTCCCATGCCTGCTTGGCGAGCCGCTGGCTGCGCTCACCGAGTGCGTCGACGTCGGCGCGGGTGATGCCCCGCCGGGTGGCGATGCGTTCGGCCGCCTCGAACTGGTTGGGCATGTCGATGTCCCAGGACTCCGGGCGTCGTTCGCCTGCGCCTTCGAGCATGACGTTCGCGCCCAGCGGCACCGTGGTCATCGATTCGACACCGCACGCGATGCCGACGTCGATGGTGTCGGTGGCGATGAGGCCGGCGATCAGGTGATTGGCCTGCTGAGCCGATCCGCACTGGCAGTCGATGGTGGTCGCGCCCACCTGCCACGGCAGCCCGGCGTGCAGCCAGGCCGTGCGCGTGACGTTGTTGGACTGCGCGCCCACCTGCATCACACATCCGCCGATGACCTGCTCGATCTCCGACGGGTCGATCCCGGCCCGTTCGATGACGGCCCGTTGGGTGAGGCCCAGGAGTTCGGCCGGATGCAATCCGGACAGCCAACCGGCCCTCTTCCCGATCGGGCTGCGAGTAGCCTCGACAATCACCGGTTTTCCCATGTCAAATCCCTTCGAATGCAGATGTCTGATTCCAAAACTAGAACAAGTTGCCAACTGGACACAAGTCCTATTTCACCAGGTAGTAGCCACTGTGACGCATCTTGCTCTACCATCGACTAGAACACGTTCATGTCTAGCATTTAGGTGGTTGCAATGACGCAGGCCGAGAAGGTTTGCCCTTTCGCGGAAGGGTTCGACTTCACCAGCCCAGACCTGTTGGAACAAGGCATCCCGGTCAAGGAATTCGCGGAGCTGCGTAAGACAGCGCCGGTGTGGTGGAACGCCCAGGAAGAAGGAAAGGGCGGCGGTTTCCACGACGGTGGGTACTGGGTCGTCAGCAAGCACGAAGATGTGCGCGCGATCTCGAAGAACAACGAGAACTGGTCCACCGCCGAGAACGGCGTGATCATGCGTTTCGAGGACTCGATGACGCAGGAGCAGCTCGACGTCACCAAGGCGCTGCTGATCAACCACGATCCGCCCGAGCACACCCGCCTGCGCAAGCTGGTGGCGAAGATGTTCACCCCGAAAGCGGTGCACGCGCTCGAGGAGAAGCTCGAGGATGCGTCACAGAAGATCGTCAAGGACGCAGCTGCCAAGGGAACCGGCGATTTCGTCGACGACGTCGCGGTCAACCTGCCGCTGATGGCGATCGCAGATCTGCTCGGTGTCCCAGAAGATGACCGCGAGAAGCTCTTCCACTGGTCGAACAACATGATGAACGCCGACGACCCGGAGTTCAACGAGGTGGACCCTGAGTCAGGGCTCACCCCGGCTCAGCTCTCTTCGGCCGAGATCCTCGGCTACGCGTACACGATGGCCGAAGAGCGCAAGAAGTGTCCGGCCGATGACATCGTCACCGCACTCGTCAACGCCGACATCGACGGCCAGTCACTCGACGAGATCGAGTTCGGCTACTTCGTCATCCTGCTGACCGTCGCCGGTAACGAGACCACCCGTAATGCCATCAGCCATGGCATGAACGCGTTCCTCGACAACCCGGAGCAGTGGGAGATCTTCAAGCGTGATCGCCCCGCGACCGCCGCAGACGAGATCGTTCGCTGGGCCACACCGGTCAACGCGTTCCAGCGCACGGCCCGCCACGACGTCGAACTCGGTGGTGTGACCATCAAGAAGGGTCAGCGCGTCGGCATGTTCTACGGCTCAGCCAATTACGACGAGGATGTGTTCGAGAACCCCTTCGAGTTCAACATCCTTCGTGACCCGAACCCGCACGTCGGATTCGGTGGCCACGGCGCGCACTACTGCGTGGGCGCGAACCTGGCCCGCATGGAGATCAACCTGATCTTCAACGCGATCGCCGACCACATGCCCGACATCACCAAGCTCGCCGAGCCGCGCCGTCTGCGCCACGGCTGGATCAACGGCGTGAAGGAATTGTCGGTCAACTACGGCAACGCCTGAGTCACACGACATCTACGAGAAGCCCCGGACGACACGTCCGGGGCTTCTTGTGTTCTGGCAGAGCGACATTCACGGACGAACGCCGGGCGCCGTGACCCGCGCGATGACCTGTTCGTGACTGGCTGTGTAGCCGAGGTATTCGAACTCGATTCCGGTGCGACTCACGAACTCGTGCCATGCCCGATACTCGTGCTGCTGCCAGCCCGGGTAGTTGAAGAACTCGTCGAACACGATGATCGTGCCTGCCATCAGTCGCCGGCCGACGAGACCGAGCACCGTTGCGGTGGACGAATAGAGGTCTGCGTCCAGGTGCAGGAATGACACCGGCTCGCGATGTTCGGTGAGGAAATCGGGCAGCGTGTCCTCGAACAATCCCGGTATCAACTCCGCCCCGGGAACGTCCGGGAGGGTGTCCTGCGCGAACTCGCCGGCAGCGAAGCCACTCCGCCACGTGTCCGGCAGTCCTGAGAAGACGTCGAATCCAAAAATGCGGTGCTCTGTTTTCAGTTCTGCGGCAATGATGTTCAGGGTGGTGCCGGTCGCGACCCCGAATTCCAGTGCCATACCAGGAATGTGAACCTGGGAGAGCGCGTATCGCAGTGTGTCGTGAGGATGCCAGAACTGCGGAGCTTTGGGCATGTGCGCGAGGACGAAGTCACCTGACTGGCGAGCGGCATCTGTGTCCATCACGTGGGTGAGGTCGCGGCGGACCTGCTGCTCGAGGTGATTCACCCGGCGATGCAGAGCAACGACTTCCTCTCGGGTCTCCGAGAGCAAGTCCATTGTCTGCCTGTGAAACTGTTCGACGAGTGCGTTTGTCTCCCGGCTCGAGTCGTCGACCACCTCGGACACAGCACGCTGAAGTTTTTGTCTGGCACCACGCCGCACACGTTCGAACATGAGCCCATGGTGCCAGCCATCAGGCGCAGGCCGGCACCACTGGACCTTCGGGCGTTTCCGGGGTGCGGACTTCAGGCCTTGCGCACCGAATTGATCGTCTTCTCCACTTCCCAGAACGCGCGCAGAGCGGCCAGCGAGCCATCCGGGTTGGCGCGGTAGGTGAAGACGCCACGTGCCTCGGAGATGTGGCCGTGGATGTGGGTGACGATCTTGCCGATGTAGGCAACCTCGTTGCCACAGATGATCTCTTCGTCGAAGACGAACTCGATGCTCTCGGTGGTGCCGATCGAAAGATCCCAGAAGTGACTGATCCGGTCGTGGCCGGTGAAGCCGATGCCCTCTTCGTCGAACATCGAGGGACCCACCGGGTCTTGCACGATGCCGTCGGGTGCAAAGAGCTTCACCCAGGCGTCCTTGTCGCGCGAGGCGACGTATTCGCGCGAGCGCCGTCCGGCGACAACCGCGGGGTTGTTCTCCCGATCGATGTTGAGGTACGCCGGTTCTGCTTTGGTCACGAGATCTCCGTAGGTTGGTCCAGCAGGCGGTCGGGTCAGTGGGTGGGCTTGTCCGCGCCCACGAGCCACATCGAGAAGTACTGCGAGCCACCGCCGTACGCGTGGCCGAGTGCCTTACGCGCGCCCACCACCTGATGGTCGCCGCCCTTGCCCTGCACCTGGATGGCCGCCTCGGCGAAGCGGATCATGCCCGAGGCCCCGATCGGGTTGGACGAGAGCACCCCGCCGGACGGGTTGACCGGCAGTTTGCCGCCGATCGCGGTCTCGCCTGCCTCGGTGAGCTTCCAGCCTTCGTTCTCGGGCATGAACCCGAGGTTCTCGAGCCACATCGGCTCGAACCAGGAGAACGGCACGTAGATCTCCGCGGCGTCGATCTCCTCGAGGGGATTGGAGATGCCGCCCGCCTTCCACAATGCGGCGGCGGCGTCGCGGCCTGCCTGTGGACTGACGGTGTCGCGATGCGAGTAGGACAGCGGTTCGGTGCGCATCGCCGACGCGTGAATCCACGCAACGGGGATACCGCCGGCCGCCTTGGCGTCGGAGGTCTCCTCGTCGCCGATCACCACGGCACAGGCGCCGTCGGACGACGGGCACGTCTCGTCGTAGCGGATGGGATCCCACAGCATCTGCGAGCTCATCACCTTCTCCACGGTGAGGTCGGGCTGATGCAGGTGTGCCAGCGGATTGAGTGCACCGTTCTGGCGGTCCTTGGCTGCGACGATCGCGCCGATGTGCTCGGGTGCACCGGAGCGGCGGATGTAGGAGCGCACGTGCGGGGCGAAGAACCCGCCTGCGCCTGCGCCGACAGGCATGGTGAAGGGAACCGGAATCGACAACGCCCACATGGCATTCGACTCGGACTGCTTCTCCCACGCGATGGCGAGGACTCGGCGGTGAACACCCGAGGTGACGAGGCTGGCTGCGACGTTCGCCGTCGAGCCGCCGACCGATCCGGCGGTGTGCACGCGGATCAGCCGTTTGCCCTCGGCGCCGAGCGCCTGGGCCATGGCGAGTTCGGGCATCATCGTGCCCTCGAAGAGGTCGGGGGCCTTACCGACGACAACGGCGTCGATGTCGTCCATCGTCACCTGCGCATCGGCCAGCGCTTTGTCGATCGCTTCGCGGCACATCCCGGCCATCGACACGTCGTGGCGCTTGGCCACGTACTTGGTCTGCCCGGTGCCCTGCACCGCAGCCCGATACCGGCCCATCAGTTCTTGCCTTCCATCTTGACGACCATGTTCTGCTGCAGCAGCGGTCCGCTGCTTGCGTGGGCCAATGCGGTGTCGGCGTTGCCGGCGAGAATCGTGCTCGCGGCGAAGCCGATGCGCTCGAGGCCCGCGGAGAACAGCGGGTTGGCTGCCAGTGCGCCGCCCGACGGATTGATGATCGTCGAATCGTCGAGTCCCAGCTCTTTTTTGAGAATCAGTTCCTGATGTGTGTAGGACGCGTGGAGCTCGGCGACGTCGACCTTGCGGTTGTCGCCGAGGACGGCATCGCCGGCGAGCTTGGTCGACGGTGACTTGGTGAGGTCCCGTGCACCGAAGTTCGGAGTGTCGATCCGGTGGTCCCAGCCGGAAATCCATGCGGGACGGGCCACGAGCTGCTTCGCGCGGTGTTCGCTGGCCAGGATGATCGCCGCGGCGCCGTCGGTGTAGCGGCAGACATCATGTGCCCGAAGGGGATCGGAGACGTAATCGGACGCTAGCAGGTCCTCCACCGAGCGGTCGGTGCCACGCGCGGCCACGGCAGCCATGTCCGCTTCGGTCCATGCTCCCGAGTCCAGGCCCGCGCGGGCCTGCAGGGCTGCGAGCGAACGGGCGTCCGGCCACAGCGGGGCGACGGTGTGCGGGTCGGTCTGCAACGCCAGCACCTGGTCGGTGTGTGATGCCGAAGGCTTGCCGAATCCGTAGGCCAGTGCCACATCCACCTCGCCGGTGGCGATCTTCACCCATGCCTCGTACAGAGCCCACGCGGCGTCCATCTCGACGTGCGATTCGTTGATCGGCGGAACGGCACCGATCGAGTCGATCGCAGAGATGAACGAGAACGCGCGCCCGGCAAGGTAATCCGAGGACCCCGAGCACCAGAAGTCAATGTCGGTGCGGGTGATGCCCAGCTCGGCGTAGAGCTTCTGGAAACAGGGCACCAGCATCTCGACGCCGTTGGTGGTGCCGAATGTCTCGTCGACGTGTGGACTGTGCGCGAATCCGATCACTGCGATCGGCGGCATGTCGCGGTATGTGCTGCTCACAGGTGGTCCTTGTACGAGTCGTAGTCGGCGTCGGGTTCGCCCGTCGGCCGGAAGTGGCTGATGTTTCGCAACGTGTAATCCCATTCCTCGCGTGGTCGCCACACGGCTTCCACACGAAGACCCATGTGCACCTCGCTGGCCTCGATGTCGAGGATCAGGTGCAGGAACGGGATGTCCGAACCGTCGAGGAGAACGTAGGCGGCAACGTACGGCGGTTTGATCTGCTGACCGAGGAACGGCACGTTGACGATGCAGAACGTGGTGACTGTGCCCTTGTCCGACACCTCGACGACCTCGCCGGTCGGGTTGCCGTCGGTGGGGTCGGCGCCGCGGGGCGGGAAGTACACGGGCGCTTCGGGACCGGTGCGGCCACCGTACAGCTTGCCCTCTTTGAGTCCCTGCAGATACCAGGTCTCTTCGATCGAGGCGGTGTGGTTCATGGTCAGGGCGATCGGCGTGGTGATCATCACGCCGGGGTGCGGCACCTCGGCGGTGTTGTCCGGTACCGATGCCACCTCGTCGCCGGGGGCGAAGTGCGCGATGTCGTCGATGCGGCCGGTGCGCTCGGTGTTCCAGACGGCGTGCACCCGCATCCCGGTGCTCAGTTCGTCGGGGGAGTCGACGGCGACTGCATGGAGCAGGCTGGTGTCCGCTCCGTCGAGCTGGATCAGAGCCCATCCGAAGGGCTTGGAAAGAGGTTGTCCCTCAAACGGTTCGGCCATCCAGGTCCATGACTTCACGGTTCCGGTCGGCGACACCTCGACGAAGTCTTCGATCCGTTTGTGCGTACCGGGGTCGAACTCGACCGGGGGTACGTAGACGGTCCCGTCGGCGGCTCGACCACCGATGACCTTGCCGTCGAGCAACCCCTGGGCGAACCGCCCGAGTACCGGCCCGAGGGACCGGGTGTAATCAAAGGAGTTGCTCAACGGTGCGGACAGAACTGGATCGTCTGGATCTTCGATCGGGGCGACTAGGGCTGCGAATCCGGCAGATATCTGGTTCACGCTCACGGAATCGAGTAGAACAGGTTCTAGTTATTCTCGCAAGGAGTTGACCGAACAGGAGGTCGCGGCCATGAAGCTCGGTCTGCAATTGGGGTACTGGGGGGCCGCGCCGATCCCGGACGCGCCGGCTCTCATCGCAGCGGCGGAGGCCGCCGGATACGAGGCGGTGTTCACCGCCGAGTCGTGGGGTTCGGATGCCTATACGCCGCTGGCGTGGTGGGGGTCGCAGACGTCCACCATCAAGCTGGGTACGGGCATCGCGCAGCTGTCGGCGCGGCCACCGACATCGGCCGCCATGCACGCGCTGACGCTCGACCATCTCTCGGGTGGCAGGCACATCCTCGGACTGGGTGTGTCGGGTCCGCAGGTGGTCGAGGGGTGGTACGGCGAACCGTTCGCCAAACCACTCGCGCGCACCCGCGAGTACGTCCAAGTGATCCGCGACGTGCTCGCTCGTGAAGACCGCGTGACCAACCCCGGGCCGCACTACCCGCTGCCGTACCCGTCCGATGCGCCGGGCTCGACCGGACTCGGGAAATCGCTCAAGCCGATCACCCATCCTCTGCGCAGTGACCTGCCGATCTGGCTCGGGGCCGAGGGACCCAGGAACGTGGCGTTGTCGGCGGAGATAGCCGACGGTTGGCTGGCCATCTACTACACCCCGCGGCTGTCGGACATGTACGAACAGTGGCTGGCCGAGGGGTTCGCACGGGCGGGCGCGCGGCGCACCCGCGACACCTTCGAGGTCGCGGCCACCGTGCAGGTCGAGATCACCGACAACCCGGCCGCGGTGATCGACGCCTACCGGCCGTCGACGGCGCTGTATGTCGGCGGCATGGGCGCCAAGGAACAGAACTTCCACGCCGAGGTCTACAAGCGGATGGGCTACGAAGACGTGGTCCGGGACATCGGGGAGAAGTTCCTGTCCGGAGCCAAGGAAGAGGCCATCGCCGCGGTTCCCGACGAGATGGTCCTCGAGACGCTGATCGTCGGCGACGAAGACGAGGTGAGGTCGCAGATCAAACGGTGGGAACAAGCCGGCGTCAGCATGCTGATGGTCACCACCCGCGACGTCGACCAGATCACCCGGCTGGGCACCCTCGTCTGAGTGAACATGTTCTAAATTTTGCCGCGCCCGCGCATGTGCGCCACGCCCGTGTTCGAACATGGGCGGCGCGCATTTTCGCGGGCGTGGGTTTATGCGTTCCGGGCATTCGAGAGCGCGTGAAGGATCCGATTCGGGACCCGACCGGGCACGTCGAGGTCCGCCGATGACCAACGGACCACTCGCCAGCCTTGCTCGGTGATCCGGTCACCCCGGTGTTTTTCGCGGCCGAGTACCTGGTGAAGGTTGTCGCCGTTGTACTTGACGAGGCCGTCCGCCTCCCCGACAACCCGCTGGGCGATCCATGCGAAGTCGACCCGGGCGATGAATCGTCCCGATTCGTCGACGATCTCGTGCTGCAAGGTCGGAGCCGCAATACCCGCGGTGTGCATCGAAGCGCGGCTTCGGCTTTCCAGCGCTGACTCGCTGCGGGCATCCATCATCGCAACGGCACGCTTGGCTTGCGGATATCCGGGGAATCCCTCAATGAGTTCCAACTCCTTGTGCAAGTCAGCGACCGTGCACAACCCGCGGTGGAGTGCAGCGTCGCCGGTGACCAACGCCGATGGCAGGGACGAGCGGCGGGCGAGGTCGACGACTGCCCGTGCCGGAGAAGTAACCGGCACACCATCGAGCATCATGGCTGACATCGGTCGGGCGTCGCGATGGATCCGGAGCAGTTTCGAGTTGCGCGATCCGGTTCCCGAGTCGGCGGTGGGTTGGACGAGGTGGACGACCCGCGGGTCCACCCCGAACAGCGGCAGCCCGTGCAGAGCGGCTGCGGACGCCCCACCGAGCAGGTAGTTTCCGCCGAGCTTGCGAACGGTCGCCTTGCCCAGTTCGCTGTGCCGCTTCTCCATCGGCTCGAGCCACAGTGCGGGACCTGCGTAGATTCCTGGCGCGAGGGCTCTGATCTTGCTGGTGTGAAGGGCGGTTCGGATCTCCGAAGGGGTATATCCGTGTGCGATCAGGTCTGCGCGCAGGAATGCATCCCGCCGGCTCTCGATGTCCATGGGTAGATGGTGGTCTACCTGCGACCGCCCTGACCCCCGTCGAGGGGGCTTGTTGTGGATGGCTGGTGGTCTGGGGACAAGTCCACGCCCGCTCTGGTGCGTGACGCCCATGTTTCGACATGGGCGTCACGCACTGCGGAGGGCGTCAGCGACGACGGATACGCAGGCGCAGACCGTCGGGCATGAGGGTGAGGCGTTCGGTGATCGACAACTCGTAGTCGGGGTCGGCGGGTTCGAAGTCGTATCGTGCGATGAATCGCGCGAGCATCAGGACCGACTCGTGGAGGGCGAACTGCCTTCCGATGCAGGCACGTTCGCCGGTGCCGAACGGCTTGTAGGAGTGGGCGGGACGCTTCTTGACCTCGGAGGCCGCGAACCTGTCGGGGTCGAAACCCAACGGGTCGGTCCAGACCTCGGGGTCGCGATGCACCTTGGGCAGGTGGACCACGGCCCAGTCGCCGGGCGACATCTCGTACCGGCCGCCGACAACCGTTGGCTCGATCGGCCCGCGGGTGAACCCCGGAGCCGTCGGCCACAATCGCAAGGCTTCGTCGACCACCCGCCGGACGAAACGGAACTTGGCGACCTGCGCGAACTCGGGCACGGCTTCACTGTCGCCGAGGATCTCGTCGACCTCGGCCTGTGCGCGCTCGAGGAGCTCGCGATCTCGGGCCAGGTAGTGCAGTGCGAATGACAATGTTCCCGAGGTGGTTTCGTGACCAGCCACCAAGAATGTGACGATCTGGTGGCGGATGTTCTCGTCGTCGAGTGCGGTCTCGCCTCGATCGCGGTTGGCACGCAACATGATCGCCAGCAGATCCACCTCGCCTTCGTCGGCGCGGCTGCGGCGTTCGGCGATGAGGTCGTCGAGCATGGCGTCGACATAACGTTTGTGCCGTGCGTTCGCCCGATGGAGCAGCGAGACAATCGGTTTGGATCCCGGTAGCCCCGACAACCCGCCCGTGCGCCTGCCGGTCTTGAGGCCGGCGACCATGGCCAACACGAAGTCGTGAGGGGTTTCGCGTTCGAATGAGCCGAGGTCTTTGCCGAATGCGGCTCGGCTGATCGTTTCGAGCGTCAGGCGGGTCATGTCCGGGGCGACGTCGATGATGTCGCCCCGACCTTCCCAGAAGTCGAAGAGTTCGTCGATGGCCGACACCATCAGCGGGTGGTAGTTCTGCATGGCGGTCTTGCTGAATGCGGGCATCAGGAGGTCGTGTGCCAGACGCCAGCTGGGCTCATCGGTTGCCGCCGTGAACAATCCGTCGCCGGCGAAATCTCGAAGCGCTGCGATTGCCGGCGTGAGTACCTTCTCGAACCGGGATTCGTCGCACAGCTCCTTGGTGAGTTCGGCGGACCCGACCATGACAAAGCGGTGGCGGAAGACCCGGAACTGCGCGATCGGCCACACCTCGGCGGGCCAGTCGAGCATGCTGACGACGGGACCCTCGGGGTCGACCGAACGAAGATCGCCGACCACGGGCAGTCGGCCCGGGGGATGCGGGAATTGATCTGCCCACGTGTTGGGCCCCACCAAATCGTTCAGCGTGCCGAGATCGGTGCTGGTCACCATGTCCGCCCCCTATTGAATCAAAATCCAATAGCCATGGTGGTCCGCTACTGAACCCGTGTCAAGTAGTATTCGGCTGCATGGGTGTGAGAACGCGGATGACGCCGCAACAGCGGCGTGCCCAACTACTCGACCTCGGCGCCGAGTTGTTTGCCGAGCAGCACTACGACGACGTCCACATCGAACGGGTCGCGGAGCTGGCGGGTGTCTCCCGCGGGTTGCTCTACCACTACTTCCCGACCAAGCGTGCCTTCTTTGCCGAGCTGGTTCGACGCGCCACCGAGCGGATGCTTGCCGACACCGCACCCGATCCGCAGCTGCCGCTCCTTGAGCAACTCCGCCACGGAATCGACGCCTATCTGGCGAGTTGCCGAGCCAATCGGCATGGCTCCCAGGCCATCTATTCGGGGGCGGCGAGTTCGGATCCCGCGGTGATCGAGCTGATCGAGAAAGCGACCAGGGGACAGGAGGATCGAATACTGGCTGTGATCGATCCCGGACGCGACCACCCGGAGCTCCTGCGCATCGCCGTGCACAGCTGGCTGGTGATGCTGAGGTCCGCGTGTCACGCATGGCTGGCGAGTGAGGACATCTCCGCAAGCGACGTCCGGCAGATGGCCGAGCACGCCCTCCTCGGTGCCCTGGCCGGCCTGCCCGACCATGCTCGCGCCGGCGCGATGGCACAGTTGCTCGACATCAACGGGGCGTGAGCCAGGCGGTCCTGCGCTGATTTTCGCAGGGCCTATTGCCGGCCCGCCGAAATCGGGGTGACAATGCGACATCGCGTATTTTTCTGACCGGGCATTTTGCGGCCCGATGCCAGGTTGCCGATCGACGGCGGCGTATTTGAGAGACAAAAGTACATGTGTGTAGCGCCACGTCTCCGGTGAGCGATAGAGAGGCTTAGATACTGTGATCGCGACGAAAGGTGCGGCAATTGAAAATTGTTGAAAATCAGCGGAGCAAGAAGTCGAAGGCGGCGCATGTGGTTGCGGCCGTTGCGTCTAAGAGCCCGGCGGTGGTGACGGCGAAAACCGCCTACAAGACCGGAAAGACGACGACGTCGGTGTTGCCGAAGTTGATCGGTTTCGGAATCGCCGGTACCGGATTGGCGCACTTTGTTGTTCCGCAGGCTTTCGAATCGATCACAAAGCCTGCATTTCCCGAGAACACTCGTGAATGGATTTACGCGAATGGTGCGAGCGAGACGCTGATCGGCCTCGCCATCTCCGACAGCCGGTCCCGCGTTTACGGTTTGGTCGGGTTGGCCGCATACGTCGGATTCCTCGGTAGTCGAGTCGTGCGGGCCTGAACCACGTCCATGAACGCTGACGCTCCAGTACGTAGATCCAGAGGGCGCCCCAAAGTCGCAGGTCTGGCCGATCGGCGGCGTACCCAGATCATCGAAGCTGCTTTCCGGGTGCTGACCGAGCGCGGCTACGAGGGCACGAGTATCGCCGAGATCGCGCAGGAAGCGGGTATCGGCCAGGGCACCGTCTATCGGTACGTGAGCAGCAAACGTGAACTGCTGGACCACGTGTTCGATTGGGCGGTCGAGCGGTTGTTCCACTCGGTGGATCCGTACTCGATGCTCCAGGACGAGCCGACCTCTCCGACCGAGCTGCTCCGACGGTTCCAGATCATCGCCGATCGGCTGTACGACCTCATCGACGAAGATCCCGCGATGCTGAGGCTGATCGGGGTGCAGGCCAGCGCCATCGACAAAGAACTCAAGGCCAGGGTCGTCGGCCTCGAGGGAATGCTGAATGCCGTTGTACTGCAATCGCTCACGCAGGCGATCGAGCACGGTTGGCTGGTGTTGTCCACGGCTCAGAAGCCGGTGGTCGCCCGGATGTTGATGATGATGTCGCTTCCCGGCGTCGTGATGTCGCTGCGTCGCGGCATCGATGTGGCACAACGCGGCCGGTACGTCGACGGCGCAGCCGAAATTGCTCTGCACGGAATTCTGAAACGATAGAAAGGCTGGATGGAACAGTGGTGCAGCCTACGGTGCGGTCGGATACCCGACGCACCCGGAAGCGTCGGATCCAACTGCTGGACGCGGCACTGGAGACGTTCGTCGAGCGGGGATACAGCGATGTCGGGGTCGCTGAGATAGTTGCCCGGATCGGTTGCAGCCACGGCACTTTCTACAACTACTTCGACAACAAGCGCGACGCTCTCGATGCACTGCTGTCACGCGAACTCGCCGAGATGGTCGCCGTGGCCGAGTTGCACCGTCCGCGCCCGCGCACGCGCGAAGAGTTCGTCACCGGGCTCGGTGAGCTGGTCGGACGTCTGCTCGAGTATGCGCTCGAGCGCCCCCACGTCTTGACGTTCCTCGCCATGGAGGCCCCGGGCATCGACTCGGCTGCGATGGAGACGTTGGCAGGCAGCTATGCCCAACTGGGACATCTGTGTGGGCAGTACATCCGCCACGGCATCGAGGACGGCTATCTCCGGGACGGACTCGACATCGACATCGCAGGCGAAGCGGTGCTGTCGTGCCTGATGGGCGCGGTTCTGCCGATCATCTTGGACAACAGTGCGGTGGTCGACATCGATGCCACCGCCGAGACGGTGGTCGAGTTCGTCTGTTACGGGCTGAACGGACTGGACGCGACCACCGCGGCAGGTATCGCTACTGGCCGGTGAACTCGGGGGTTCGCTTCTCCGCGAACGCTTTCGGCCCGATCTTGGCGTCCTTGCTCATGAACACCTTGACGCCGAGTTCGGCGTCGATCTTGAACGCGTCCTTCTCGTGCATGCCCTCGGTGTCGCGGATGGCCTTGAGGATTGCCTGCACGGCGAGTGGCCCGTTCGCGGCGATCTGCGCGGCGATGTCGAGGGCTTTGTCGAGTGCGGTGCCATCGGGCACCACGTGGCCGATCAGCCCGTAGTCCAACGCTTCCTGGGCGGTGATGTGCCGGCCGGTGAGCAGTATCTCGGCGGCGACGGTGTACGGGATCTGCCGGACCAGGCGAACTGCACTGCCGCCGAGTGGGTACAGGCCCCATTTGGCCTCGGACACACCGAATTTCGCGCTCTCTCCGGCAACCCGGATGTCGGTGCCCTGCAGGATCTCGGTGCCACCGGCGATCGCGGGGCCCTCGACGGCCGCGATGACGGGCTTGGTCACCCTGCGGCCCTTGAGCAGGGAGTCGAGCATGTTCGGATTGAAGCCGCCGCTCTTGAACGAGTCACCGGGAGCGGACTTGTTCATGTTCTTCAGGTCGGCGCCGGCACAGAAGTAGCCACCCGCGCCGGTCAGGATCACGGTGCGGATCTCGTTGTCCTCATCGGCCTGGTCCCAGGCCTCTCCCATGATGGCCAACATGTCGCCCGACAGGGCGTTGCGGACTTCGGGCCTGTTCATCGTGACGATCAACGTGTGATCGCGCTTCTCGACGAGACAGTGGGGGGCGGAATCAGACATCTGGGCTCCTGAACGATGGCATGACGACGTGACGAAGGCCGTGTGATGCGGATCTCGCCCCGGCCTTGCCACCGAACGGTAACACGTTCTAGTTTTGGGGGTATGGCTTACAACATCGCCGACCTGATCGAGCATGCCGTCGACCTGATGGGCGACCGCGTGGCTCTCGAGACCGACGGCCGCAGCGAGACCTACACAGAACTGGAACAGCGGGCCAACGGGCTGGCGCACACCCTTCGGGCGCTCGGGGTGGCACCCGGCGAGTCGGTGGGCCTGTACAGCAGAAACGGTATCGAGGCCGTCGAGTCGATGGTCGCGATCTTCAAGGCGAGGGCCGTGATGGTCAACGTCAACTTCCGGTACGTCGAGAGCGAACTCGAACACATCCTCACCGACTCCGACACCAAGGTGCTCATCGTCGAGCGCCAGTACGTCGACAAGGTGGCGAACGTGTTGTCGAAGGCGCCGAAGCTGCGGGCCGTCATCGTCATCGAAGACGGGTCAGATCTCGACATCTCCGCCGTCGACGGGCTGCCCTATGAGAAGGCGGTTGCCGACGGCGGAACCGAGCGCGACTTCGAAGCGCGGTCGGACGACGACATCTACATGCTCTACACCGGCGGAACCACCGGCAACCCCAAAGGCGTCGTCTGGCGCCAGGAAGACGTGTTCCGGGTGCTCGGTGGTGGGATCGACTGGTACTCCGGTGAACCCATCAACGACGAGTGGCACTTCGCGAAGACGGGTGCCGAAGGTGGGCAGCTCGTCCGATTCCCGATCCCGCCGTTCATCCACGGTGGGTCCCAATGGGCTGTGTTCCAGGCGCTGTTCGGTGGCGGCAAGGCAATCGTCTACCCGGAGTTCGGGGCGCACCAGACCTGGGAGATCGTCGAACGCCACAAGGTGAACGTCATCTTCATCACCGGAGATGCCATGGGACGCCCCATGATCGACGCTCTCGGCGAGAAGGACTACGACCTCAGCTCGGTGGTGTCGGTGGCATCGTCGGCCGCGTTGTTCTCGGCATCGGTCAAGGATCAGTTCATCGACAAGTTCCCGAATGCGATCATCATCGACGCGATCGGATCGTCGGAGACCGGGTTCTCGGGAATGGGGATCATCTCCAAGGAGACCTCACACAGCGGCGGCGGTCCGCGCGCAAGGCCGACCTGTCGACAGTTGTTCTGCGCGAGGACGGTTCGATCATCGAACCCGGCAGTGGCGAGATCGGCATCCTGGCCCGAACCGGGCACATCCCGCTGCGGTACTACAACGATCCAGTGAAGTCGGACAAGACGTTCAAGGTCTACAACGGTGTCCGGTACTCCATTCCGGGTGACCAGGCCCGTGTGGAGGACGACGGCACCGTGACGATGCTCGGCCGCGGGTCGGTGTGCATCAACTCCGGTGGCGAGAAGATCCATCCAGAAGAGGTCGAATCGGCCCTCAAGGCCCACCCCGACGTCTTCGACACCGTTGTGGTGGGTGTGCCCGACGAACGGTACGGGCAGCGGGTCGCCGCGGTGGTGGCCACCCGCGACGGCGTTCGCCCGTCGCTCGAAGACATCAACAAGATCGCCCGCCAGGACATCGCCGGGTACAAATGCCCGCGCTCGGTGTGGTTCGTCGACGAGATCAAGCGGTCGCCTGCCGGAAAGCCGAACTACCGGTGGGGTACCGAGATCACCGAGTCGCGACCTGCCGACGAAAACCTCTCCACTTCTTCACGAAAGGCCTAACCGGTGCGTACCTCCCTGTCAGACGAGTTCGGGATCGAATACCCGATCTTCGGTTTCACACCGTCGGAGCATGTCGCCGCTGCGATCAGCCGGGCCGGCGGAATGGGCGTGCTCGGTTGCGTCCGGTTCAACGAGGCGGAAGAACTCGACGCCACCCTGGACTGGATGCGCGAAAACACCGACGGCAAACCGTTCGGCGTAGATGTGGTGATGCCGGCGAAGATCCCCACCGAGGGGTCGCAGGTGGACCTCGATTCCATGATCCCGCCGGAGCATCGTGCATTCGTCGAGCGCACTCTGGACGATCTGGGCGTGCCCCCGTTGCCGGACGGTGACCGGGTGAGTGCAGGCGTTCTGGGCTGGCTGCATTCGGTGGCGCGTTCGCACGTCGATGTCGCTATGACGCATGCCGACAAGTACGGGCAGATCAAGCTCATCGCCAATGCGCTGGGCTCGCCGCCCGAGGATGTCATCTCGAATGTGCACTCCCACGGGGTGAAAGTCGCCGCGCTCGCCGGCGCCAAAGAGCATGCCCTGCGCCATGTCTCGGCCGGGGTCGACCTGGTGATCGCGCAAGGGCACGAGGCGGGCGGTCACACCGGTGAGGTGACGTCCATGGTGTTGTGGCCAGAAATCGTTGACGCCGTAGGGGATGCGGCGCACGTGTTGGCAGCCGGAGGGGTCGGCAGCGGTCGTCAGATCGCTGCCGCGCTGGCCATGGGCGCCACCGGGGTGTGGATGGGCACCTACTGGTTGACCGCCGCGGAGTACCAGCTCGGCGTGCGGGGCGCCGGGCCGTCGGTGATCCAGCAGGCGATCCTGAACGCGACGTCACGCGACACCGTGCGCCGCCGCATCTACTCGGGCAAGCCCGCTCGACTGCTCAAGACGAAGTGGACCGACGCCTGGGATGCCGAGAACGCGCCCGAGCCGTTGCCCATGCCGCTGCAGAACATCTTGGTGGCCGAGGCACACGCCCGGATCTCGGGTGCCGACGACCCCGGTGTCGTCGCCATGCCCGCGGGCCAGATCGTCGGCCGGATGAATGCCATCACCCCGACCGAAGAACTGATCAACGGCCTCGTCGACGAGTACGACGCCGCCGTCGACCGTCTGGAGAAGGCCCGCCACTGACCGAACCGCAGACGTTTGCCGAAGGGGCGATTCGCGCATCCATCTCATGGAGCGAGAGTCGCCCCTTCGACATCCGACGAGAGGTGAGTCCATGACCCGTGACGCCGATCTGAGCCGTTTCATCGAAGCCCAGGAGCCTGTCTACGACCAGGTGGTCGAGCAATTGCGGTCGGGGCGTAAACGCACACACTGGATGTGGTTCGTCTTCCCTCAGATCGACGGGCTCGCGCACAGTGCCACCGCAGTGCACTACGCCATCGCCGATCTGCGCGAGGCGCGGGCATACCTCGCGGACGAGGTGCTCGGACCGCGTCTGTACGAATGCACCCAGTTGGTCGCCGACATCGACGGGCGGTCTGCCGAGGAGATCTTCGGCCACCCGGACAACCTGAAACTGCGTTCGTCCATGACCCTGTTCGCTCAGGCGAGCGGTACCAACGACGTCTTCACGGCCGTCCTGCACAAGTACTTCGGTGGAGAACCCGATACCCGCACCCTCGAGCTGCTGGGCCGAGTCTGATCTTCGCGAATCTCTCCGCACGGCCATCGCTGACCTGCACATATGTGCCGAAGTGCGACCTGAGATCGGGGTGAGGACGCCGACCCTTTTCTGGGGACGGGTGTGATCAGATATGGTTCCAGCCATCGGCTCACCGAGTTCCGGGAGTCGTCGGCGCAGGAGGAACAACCATGGCTGCACAGGATCCACCGCTGGTGCTCTCCGAGCGCGTCGAGACCGAGTCCGGCGCCACAGCGCTGATCACACTCAACCGGCCTGACGCGCGCAATGCGCTGACCGGGACGTTGATCGTCGCACTTCGTGAAGCACTTGCCGACGCAGACGCCGACGATTCCGTGCATGCCGTCGTGCTCACGGGTGCCGACCCGGCGTTCTGTGCCGGTGTCGATCTCCGGATGCTCGGAACCGAGGGCGGCTGGGACGAGGTCAACGTTCCTGGCGTGCCACTGGGATTTCCGTGGATACCGTTACACAAACCCGTCATCGGCGCGATCAACGGCGCCACCGTCACCGGCGGCCTCGAACTCGCACTTGCGTGCGACATCCTCGTCGCCTCCGAGCGTGCCAGGTTCGCCGACACGCATGCCCGAGTCGGGATGATGCCCGCCTGGGGACTGACTGCTCGGCTGCCCGCAGCGGTGGGCTGGGGCTTCGCCCGCCGAATGAGCCTGAGCGGCAACTTCGTCGACGCACCGACGGCCCTGCGGGTCGGTCTGGTCACCGACGTGGTCGCACACGAAGACCTGATGCCGTCTGCGTTGTCGCTCGCGGCCGACATCGGCAACAACAACCAGCGTGCGGTGTCGGCGCTTCTCTCGTCGTATCGCGAAGCGCAGCAACACGAACTCGACGCCCAGCTGGCCACCGAGGAACGCAACTCGGCGGCGTGGATGGCAAGTTTCGACCCGGCCCAGGTGGCCGCGGCACGCGACCAGGTGATGAGTCGCGGCCGTCAGCAGATGAATTGAGGAGATCATGGGCAGTCCCATCCAGCGAATGGTGTCGGTGAAACGCGGTCGTACCGGTCACGCGATCACGTTGCGCGACAAGGTTGTCGTCATCACGGGCGGTGGCCGGGGAATCGGTCTCGCCACGGCAGAACTGCTGCAGGAACGCGGGGCCAGGGTTGTCCTTGGTGACATCGACGAGGAGGTCGTCGGCAAGGCGGCGGCAAACCTCGGCTGCGAGGGTTACCCGCTCGACGTCACCAGCGACGAGTCGTTTGCCGCATTCCTCGACCGGGTCGACAAGGAGTTCGGCCGGTTCGACGTGCTGATCAACAACGCCGGTATCATGCCCACCGGTCCGTTTCTGGAGTTCTCCGACTCCCTGATCAAGCGCAACTTCGAGATCGATCTGCTCGCCGTTGTCCGTGGCAGCCGACTCGCGGCGCGCCGGATGGTCGAGCGCGGAGACGGCCAGATCGTCAACGTGGCGTCGGTTGCCGGACTGGTGCCGCTGCCCGGACTCAGCATCTACAGCGCCGCCAAGGCCGGCGTCATCGCGTTCTCCGAGGCCCTCGACGGGGAATTGAGCATGCAGGGCGTCCGGGTGCTCACGGTGATGCCGAACTTCACCAAGACCGGCCTCATCGACGGGTTGCAGACCACCGCCCTGATGCCGCCCATCGAGCCCGATGACGTTGCGCGCCAAATAGTCCAGAGTATCGAGACCAACCGCGACCGCGTGGTGATCCCGAAGCAGAGCATGGCCACCCTGGGGTGGATGGTGACCCCGCGGTTCCTCAAGAACATCTACGGTCGACGCTTCGGTTTCGATTCCATGTTCATGGCCTACGACCAGGACAAGCGATCCAAGTACCTCGAGCGGGTCACCCGCAGCTAGCCGATGATGGTGGCTTCGGGTGAGGCCCACCTGGGCAAATGCTCACCCGAACCCACCACTATCGGGGGTTGGCGGCGACGTACTTGAGATCACGGCCTTCGCGCACCCAGGTGGGGGGTGCATCGTCGGAGGCAACGTGCGCTTGAGGACCTTGAAGGTGTCGGTGCGGGGAAGGTCGTCCACCAGCCGAACGCGGGTGGGCCACTGCTTGGGACCGAGGTCCGACTGTGTGGCCAGAAAACCGGTCAATTGGTCGGCGGTGAGTCCCGGCGCCACCAGCGCCGCCGCGAGTTCGTCACCGACGTCGGCCCGCACTCCGTACACGGCGGCCATGGCGATCGATTCGTGGCGTAGCAGCACCCGTTCGATCGGGCCGGTACCCATGTTCTCACCGTCCACGCGGACCCAATCACCCAGTCGCCCTGCGAAATACACGTATCCGCGGTCGTCGACGTAACCGAGGTCGCCGGTGTGATAGATGCCGTCGCGCATGCGTTCGGCGTCGGCGTCGGGATTTCGGTAGTAGCCGGTGAAAAGTCCGCCACCTGAGCTGTTGACGATCTCTCCGACGGCTCGGTCCGGGTTCAACAGCTCCCCGTGCTCACCGAATCGTGCTGTCTCGCATACCTTGCCTGTGTCCGGGTGCCGAACCTCGGTGGGCGGGACCAGGGGCCCGAGCGCCTCGGGCGGAGTGTCAGGGGTACGGGTGATCGAGACCCCGCCCTCGGTGGAACCGAATCCATCGATCACCGTGACGTCGAAACGCTTTGTCACCGCAGTGATGTCAGCAGGCGACGCCTCGTTGCCGTACAGGATTCGGAGCGGGTTCTTTTTTGTCGTCCGGACGTGGTCCGGTAGCCAGGACGTACGACAGTGGTTTGCCGACATAGTTCGCGTAGGTCGCGCCGAAGCGGCGGATGTCATCCAGGAACGCGCTGGCCGAGAACCGTCGGCGCAGGGCAACCGACGATCCGCCCGCCACCGCGACCATCCACCCGGCGATGATCGCGTTCGAGTGGAACATCGGCATGGACAGATAGGCAACGTCTTTCGGTCCCAACCCGAACCTGGCGGACAACATGGAACCGCCGACAGCGAACTTGCGGTGACTGCACTGCACCGCTTTGGGGTCCCCGCTGGTCCCGGAGGTGAAGATGAGCATGAGCACCGTGTCGGGGTCGCAGTCGCCGAACGTCACGGGTGCATCCACGTGGGGCTCGAGCAGCCGGGACCATTGCGGGGAGTCGACGTCCAGAACGTGAACTCCGTCCAGATCGACATCCGCCAGCAGACCCGCGGTTGCGTCCTCGACGATGACAACCTGACAGTCCGCGGTGGCGATGTCCCCGGCGAGGGCGGCGCCGCGCCGAGTGGGATTGAGGCCCACGATCACGATATCGCCCATCACAGCGGCCGCGAGCAGGTAGCTGAACTCGGGGATGTTCTCGAGCAGAAGCGCAACATGCCGTGGCTTACCCGGTTCGAGCAACCCGTCGAGCGCGGCCGCCCTTGCCGCCGACAGGCGCAGATGGTCACGCCAACTGATGAATTCGTTCTCGAAGTACAGCCCCGCATCGTCGACGTTCGCGAGCGGCGCCAGCATTTCCCCTACCGTGCCGGGACCATCTGCCATCGTCTCAGGCGGGTTCGGCGGCCAGAGCCGCGCCGATGCGCCGCAATTGGACAGGCGCCGATCCGAGCGCGAACTCGTTCTGCTTGGCGTGCAGGAAGTAGCGGTGCAGCGGATGGTCGACATCGATACCGACGCCACCGTGCACGTGGACAGCTGTGTGTGCCACCCGGTGGCCGGCATCGGCGGCCCAGAACTTGGCCGTGGCAAGCTCTTTGCCCGCTTCGAGGTGTTCGGACACCATCCAGGCGGCTTGCAGGGTGGTCAGCTTGAGTCCACGGACATCGATGTAGGCGTCGGCGAGCCGCTGCGCGACAGCCTGGAACGATCCGATCGCGCGGCCGAACTGTTCCCGCTCGCGACCGTAGTCCGCCGTGAGTTCCAGAGCCCGTTCGAGCACCCCGGTTTGTTCGGCACACAGGGCCAGCGTCATCCGGTCGCGGAGAAAGGCGACCGCAGCGGTGCCGGCGGATCCGAGCACGCGGGAGCGATCGACCCGGACCCCGTCGAGTTCCACTGCGGCGCTGGGCGTCAACCCGGTGGACGGGGTGGGCGTGATGGTGACACCCGGGGTCGTGGCATCCACCACGAACACCGAAACCCCATCGGGGCCCTGAGCGTTGACCATCACGGCATCGGCGACCTCGGCGTACGGCACGTTCACCTTGAGGCCTCGAAGAATCCAGTCGTCGCCCTCGGCGGTGGCCGTGGCGACCGGCTCGAGTGGGTCGTCGGCGAGATCCTCGTCGAGCGCCACCGTGATCAGCTTCTGACCCGCCACCAGATCCGACAGCCACTGCTGCTTGAGGGCGTCGGTCCCGAACTCGGCGACGGCGGGGATCGCGGCGATGGCAACCGGACCGAACGGAACCGGGGCCAGGACTCTGCCGAGTTCCTCGGCCACCGCCACGTTGTCGACGATGGTGAGCCCCGCGCCACCGACCTCTTCGGCGAGTTCGACCCCGAGGAGCCCGGAGGACGCCAGCTGCGACCACAACTCTCGGTCGAAGGCGACCGTGGTGGCCCCAGCCGAGGTGTCACCCTGCAGTTGGACGAGGCGGTCGGTGGTCACCAGCTTCTTGGCGATGTCGCGGGTGAGCCCGGCGAGATCGGTGGTCTGTTCACTGCGATGAAAATCCATGGTGTGCTTCCTGATTCCTCGGTGAGACGGTGGCGCCGCCGGAAGTGGTGCCTGCCAGGGTCGGTTCGGTGGCGATCCGGACCGGTCAGCGGCGGGCGGGGGGCTGGCCGAGGGCGAGCATCGCGATGATGTCGCGCTGGATCTCGTTGGTGCCGCCGCCGAAGGTCAGGATCAGCGATGAGCGGTGGAAACGTTCGAGTCGACCACGCAGATGTGTGCCTGCGCTGCCCTGACGCAGTGTCGCCGAAGGCCCCAGGACCTCCATCAGCAAACGGTAGGCCTCGGTGGCGAACTCGGTGCCGAAGACCTTGGTGGCCGAGGCGTCCGCGGGCGAAGGTGATCCGCCCCCGGTGGCCTCGGAGGCGATGTTCCAGTTGATCAGCTTGAGGAACTCCACCTTGGCGTGCACCTTGGCGAGATTCATCTGGACCCACTCGTTGTCGATGACCCGCTGGCCGCGAGCATCTTTGGTGTTCTGCGCCCATTCGACCGTCTCGCGCAAGGCGGTTTGGATGGGCGCGGCGCTACAGAGTGACACCCGTTCGTTGTTGAGTTGATTGGTCACCAGCGGCCAACCGCCGTTGAGTTCACCCACCAGGGCGTCGGCGGGTACCCGGACGTTCTCGTAGTAGGTGGCGCTGGTGTCCACACCGGACATGGTGTGCACAGGTGTGTAGGAGAAGCCCTCGACGTCGGTCGGGACGATGAGCATCGAGATGCCCTTGTGCTTCTTCGCCTCCGGGTCGGTACGGCAGGCCAGCCAGATGTAGTCGGCGTACTGGATGAGGCTGGTCCACATCTTCTGGCCGTTGATGACGAAGTCATCGCCGTCGCGGACGGCGGTGGTGCGCAGCGACGCGAGGTCGGTGCCTGCGCCAGGTTCGGAGTAGCCGATGGAGAAGTGCACGTCGCCGGACGCGATCGGCGGCAGGTACTTGGCCTTCTGCTCTTCGGTGCCGAAATGCATGATCGTCGGCGCTACCGAGTTGATGGTCAGGAACGGCACCGGTGCTCCGGCTATCGCCGCCTCGTCGGTGAAAATCAGCTGATCCATCATCGAACGATCCTGGCCGCCGTACTCTTTGGGCCAGCCCAGCGCCAGCCAGCCGTCGCGGCCCATCTCGCTGACGACCTCGCGGTAGACGTTACCCTCGCCGAACTCGCCAGATGTCGATGAGAGTGCCGCTCGCCGCTCCGGCGTGATCAACTTGGAGAAGTACGCCCGGAGTTCGCGCCGAAGTTCCTGTTGCTGGTCGGTGTAGGCAATACGCATCGGTGCTCCAAGGTTTCGGGTGCGCGTGGGAGCCGACCGGACCAATCCGGTCGCACTCTTCTATAACACGTTCTAACCTGTAAGTTGGCTGCCCGTCAACAAGTGGCCACCGTGGCCAGGCGATGGAAGGAAACTCATCTCATGAAGATCAAAGCCGATTTCGATCTCTGCGAGTCCAACGGTGTGTGCGTGGGGATGGCGCCGGACGTTTTTCGATCTCGACGACGACGATTACCTGGTGATTCTTCAAGAGGACGTTCCCGAAGAGCGGCGCGAGGAGATGCGCCAGGTGGTCGGCAGTTGCCCCAAGTCGGCCCTGTCGATCGAGGAATGACCGGTGGTTCGGGGCGGGTGTCGGATCGCTCGCAACTTGTGAATATCTTCAAACATTTGGCACAGAGTGAGAACACGTTCTACATTTGCGAGCAGACGTAGCCGGGAACCGCGGCCTGTGAGTGCGGTCCCGCGCAGCAACGCCGAGATGGAGGACGTTCGTGAGTGATCTGGATGGTCGCGTAGTCGTTGTGACCGGAGCTGGTGCGGGCCTGGGTCGCGCCGAGGCGATCGGCCTCGGTGCACTCGGCGCCACGGTGATCGTGAACGACCTCGCCGGCGCCCTGGACAAGAGCGACGTGCTCGACGAGATCAAGGCCGCCGGCGGGGTGGGAGTGCCTGTCGCCGGCGACATCTCGGATTCTGCGACGACCACCGAGATCATGCGGGTCGCCACCGAGGAACACGGTGGCCTGCACGTCGTGATGAACAACGCCGGTCTCGTCCGGGACAAGATGTTGTTCAACATGACCGACGACGACTGGGATCTGGTGATCCGCGTGCACCTGCGTGGTCACTTCCTGATGAGCCGCAACGCAGGCGCGTACTGGCGCGGTGAGTCCAAGAAGACCGGCGAGCCGGTGTTCGGCCGGCTGATCAACACCTCGAGCGAAGCCGGACTGACCGGTCCTGTCGGACAGGCCAATTACGGTGCGGCAAAAGCCGGTATCACCTCGCTGACCTTGACGGCCGCGCGCGGACTGTCCGCCTACGGCGTGCGTTCCAACGCCATCTGCCCCCGTGCCCGTACGGCCATGACCGAGGGCACCTTCGGTGAGGCGCCCGACGGCACCGTCGATCCTCTGTCGACCGACCATGTGGTCACCCTCGTGCAGTACCTTGCCGGTCCGGACTCCGACGGGGTCAATGGTCAGGTGTTCGTCGTCTACGGTCCAAAGGTCACCCTGATGGCGGCGCCCACGGTGGAGCAGACGTTCGAGGCGGGCGGCGACGCCTGGGACCGATCGGATCTCTCCAAGACGATGTCCGAGTACTTCGTCGGACGCGATCCGGACGCCACGTTCTCGGCCGGCAAAGCGCTGTTCGGTTAGCGCCGCAAACCTTCTTGACCGGGGGTTTCGACACTCCCTGTGAACGCTTCGAATAAGCCGATTCGAGCAACTGGACATGTGATAAGTTCGCGACGAACCACCCGGAACTGCAGAAATTGCTCACGGATCGGACCGGTGGAACGTGTTATAAAACGAAGGCGTCGGGGATGGCTTCGAAGGGGAAAACTTCCTAATTGACAGTCTGACGATTCGTCCACATCAGAACTAGAACACGTTATGATCGAGCAGCCTCGTTCGATCCGGGTCTTTGCTGCAGTTAAAGGAGAGTTGGTGAACCGTAGACTGGCTGTCCCGTTCGAGAGCGTGGGCGATTTCGTGGCGATGAGCGTCAGCGCGGCCCGTGAACTCTTCCGCCCGCCGTTCCAGTGGCGCGAGACAATCGAACAGTCGTGGGCGATCGCCCGGGTGTCGATGGTCCCCACTGTCCTCGTGGCGATCCCGTTCACCGTTCTGGTGAGTTTCACCCTCAACATCTTGCTTCGCGAGCTCGGCGCACAGGACCTCTCCGGCGCGGGCGCGGCACTGGGCACCATCACCCAGATCGGCCCGATCGTCACCGTGCTGATCGTGGCAGGCGCCGGCGCCACGGCCATCTGCGCCGACCTCGGAGCCCGCACGATCCGCGAGGAGATCGACGCGCTCCAGGTTCTGGGCATCGACCCGATCCACCGCCTCGTCGTTCCCCGCGTGATCGCCTCCACGATGGTGGCCATCCTGCTCAACAGCCTGGTGTGCACCATCGGCATCGGCGGTGGATTCGTCTTCTCGGTGTACCTCCAGGACGTGAACCCGGGTGCGTTCATCGCGAACCTCACTCTGCTCACCGGTTTTCCGGAACTGATGATCTCGATGGTGAAGGCGGCGCTCTTCGGACTCGCGGCCGGACTCGTCGGCTGTTACCGCGGTCTGCACGTTGCCGGTGGCGCCAAAGGCGTCGGTGACGCGGTCAACGAAACCGTGGTCTATTCATTCATGGCGTTGTTCGTGGTGAACGTGGTCGTCACCGCCGTGGGCCTCAAAGCGACGGCAGGGTAGCAGCGATGATTCTTCCGGAAACCGTCCGACTACGCTCAACACGCGTGGCGTTCAAACGAGCCAGCGGTGGTTGGGACCGAATCGGCGACCAGGCGTTCTTCTACTGGGACAGCCTGATCAGCATCCCCCGTGCCGTCCGCGGCTACAAGAAGGAGACGCTCCGGCTGATCGCCGAGATCAGCATGGGTTCAGGCGCTCTCGCGATGATCGGCGGCACCGTTGTCGTCGTCGGGTTCCTCACCCTATTCACCGGCGGAACCATCGCGGTGCAGGGTTACAGCTCGCTGTCGAACATCGGTGTCGAAGCCCTCACCGGATTCTTCTCGGCGTTCATCAACGTCCGTATCGCCGTCCCGGTCATCGCCGGCATCGGTCTGGCCGCCACGATCGGCGCCGGCGCCACGGCCCAGCTCGGCGCAATGCGGGTCAGCGAAGAGATCGACGCCCTCGAGGCGATGTCCATCGCATCCATCCCGTACCTGGTCAGCACGCGCATCGTCGCCGGACTGATCGCGATCATCCCGCTGTACTCACTGGCATCGGTGGCCTCGTTCCTGGCAAGCCGATTCGCAACGGTCTTCTTGTACGGGCAGTCCTCTGGCGTCTATGACCATTACTTCTCGACATTCCTCATATCCACCGACATCCTCTGGTCGTTTGTGCAGGCGATCTGTATGGCCGTGGCTGTCATGATGATTCACACCTACTACGGCTTCAACGCCTCCGGCGGACCGGTCGGGGTCGGCATCGCGGTCGGTAACGCGGTGCGCGCCTCACTCGTGGTCGTCGTGGTCATCACATTGCTGACCTCACTGGCGATCTACGGCATCGACGGAAAGTTCAACCTTTCGGGGTAGCCATGTCACAGAGAATCGAACGACCCCAATGGGCCAAGAAGCTCGCGGCCACCTCGATGGTGGTGGCGTTGATCGCCGTCTGCGCGCTGGCCGGTCTCCAGTTCCTGGGCAGCTTCTCCTCGACAGTTCCGGTGACGTTGACTTCTGATCGCGCCGGCCTGGTGATGAACCCCGACGCCAAGGTGCGGCTTCGCGGCGTGGTGGTCGGCCGGGTGGGTGACATCAGTGAATCAGCTGACGGCGTGACACTGAAGCTGAACATGAACCCCGACCAGCTGAAGTACATTCCGGCGAACGTTCATGCGGACATCAAGTCCAACACGGTCTTCGGTGCGAAGTCGGTCAACCTCGAGATCCCCGAGGACCCGTCCAAAGCGCGGCTTTCCGGTGGCTCGACGATCGAGACCGACCACGTCGTGGTGGAACTGAACACCATCTACCAGCGACTGGTCGACGTGCTCGCCGAGGTGCAGCCGGAGAAGCTGAACGCCACCATCGGGGCCATCGACACTGCGCTGTCCGGCCGGGGCGAAGAAATCGGCCAAGGATTCGCCGACCTCTCCGATCTGCTCCGCAAGACCAACCCGCACCTCGATGCCCTCAGCCGCGACATCGAGGCCGGCGCCGAGTTCACCAACGTCTATGCCGATGTGATGCCTGATCTGCTCAAGGTCGTCGAGAACTTCACATTCACCGGAAACACGTTGCTGGACAAGTCGTCCGACCTCGACGCGCTCCTGATGAACGTCACCGGAATGGCAGACACGATCAACGGGGTGATCGCACCGTCGAAGGCGACGATCATCTCCACCCTGTCCAACCTGAACCCCACTGCCGCTCTGCTCGGCTACCAGGCACCCGGCCTGGCCTGCTTCATCACCTCCACCGCGGCAGCAGGACAAAAGGCCCTTCCCGTGTTCGGTATCGAAACCGGCTACGTGGCCTTGAATGCCGGACTGTTGCCGGGCAAAGAACCGTACCGCTACCCCGAAGACCTGCCCCGCGTGAACGTGGACGGCCCGCCGACTTGCCAGGACGGTCTGAGCGACCCGGATTCGGCAGCGCACACCGACTTCTACGTCGGCGACAACGCAGCATTCCCGTATCAGCCCCGTACGACTGCAAAAGCTGATCCCACCAAGCTCTTTCAGGTCATGTTCGGACCGGTGCCCCGTGGTTGAGACATATGAGGTTTCGTCGATGACCCAGCAGAACAGGAAGGTGTGAGGTGGCGGTCTCGAGAGAGCGCGCGTTTCGCGCCACCGTCATCAAGCTGGGCAGCTTCGCCGTTGTGATGGTGCTCATCTTCGTTGTACTCGTCGTGGTGTTCAGCCAGTACCGGGGTGGATCCAGTTTCGGGTACAAGGCCACCTTCACCAGTGCCTCGCAGCTCAAATCAGGCAGCAAGGTCCGCATTGCGGGTGTCGAGGTGGGCAAGGTGGGATCTGTCGGTCTCAACCCGGACAACGAAGCCGTCGTCGAGTTCGATGTGAACGAGAAGTACCGCCTGCCGGAGTCAGCCAGGGCGCTGATCCGTTACGAGAACCTCACCGGTGACCGCTTCCTGGAGATCCAGGAAGGTACCGGGGACCCCTCGGCTCTGATCGGCGACGGCGGATCCATCCCGATCGGTCAGACCGAGCCGGCGCTCGACCTCGACAAACTGCTCGGGGGGTTCAAGCCTCTCTTCCGCACCCTCAATCCCGAAGAAGTGAACGAACTCTCCGCGTCACTCATCCAGGTGTTCCAGGGCCAGGGACCGGCGCTGAGTGAGTTGCTGCGCAACACGGCAACATTCACCGACTCGCTGGCCGATCGGGATCAATTGATCGGGGAGGTGATCGACAACTTGAACACGACGCTGGGCACGATCGATGCCGACAACGCCGGTTTCGACAGTTCGCTCGACCAACTCCAGTTGCTGATCTCCGGGCTGGATTCACAACGCAACGTGATCGGTGAGGCTGTGACAAACGCCTCTGAGGTCACCAACGACCTCAACGACGTGCTGGCCACCAATCGCGCCGACCTCAAATCCATGATCACGGCCACCGGCGAGGTCTCGGACGAGGTACTCAAGGGCGAGCCCTACGTCCGTGGGCTGATCAGCCGACTGCCTGGAGACTTCAAGGCATTGTCGAATCTGGGCAGTTACGGTGCGTGGCTGCAGATCTGGCTGTGCAGGTCAACTTGATCTTCACCGCTCCCGGCGGCCAGGAGATCGTGTGGAACAACATCGACACCACCGGTGTGAAACAGAACCCGGGTGGGAGGTGTGATCCCCGATGATGGCAGCACTGTTCAAAGGTCAGCGGACCACCGCTGACGAAGCGGATGAGGCCCGCCGCAAGAAGCGTGGCGAACCCGACCGCGCTCGTGTCGGGTTCATCGGCGTGCTCATCGCCGCCCTCGTCGTGATCGTCGCGTTGCAGATGGACAAGTTGCCGTTCCTGGCAAACGGCAGCGTGTACACGGCGTACTTCGACGACGCGGGCGGTCTTGCCAGCGGCGACATCGTGGTGGTCTCCGGTGTCGACGTGGGCGCTGTCCAGGGCATCACGCTGGCGGACACCGATGACGGCAAGAAGGCCAAGGTCACCTTCAACATGAGGGACACGGTCCGGGTTGGCGCCAGCAGCCAGGCTGCCATCAAGACCGAAACCGTCTTGGGCAGGCGCAATCTCACGTTGATCCCGCACGGCACCGGACAGCTCAAGCCGGGCGACGAGATCAGCAGTCGCAACACGGTGGCGCCTTACTCGCTGACCGATGCGCTCGAGGGTGCAACCGACACGATCGCCGAGACCGATACCGATCAACTCAACGACGCGCTGAACACGTTGACCGACACGTTCTCCGACACCCCGGAATCGGTCCGTTCCGCTGTCGATGGTGTGGCGCGCCTGTCCAAGGCGATCGCCGACCGCGACGAGTCGCTGGACCAATTGCTCAGTCGCGCATCGTCTGTCACCGACGTCATCGCCAAACGCAGTGGTCAGATCAACACGCTGCTGACCGATGCCAACGCGTTGCTCGGCGAGCTGCAGGCCCGACGGTATGCGCTCGGACAACTGATCTCCGGCACCGAGAACGTGACCGCCCAGATCAGTGGATTCATCAACGACAACAATGCCCAGCTCAAGCCGGTACTCGAGAAGCTGAACGGTGTTCTGGCGATCCTGCAGGACAACCAGGAGACGCTGGCGCAGACCCTCGACGAACTCGGCCCCTACGCCAACACACTCGGCGAAGCGGTGGCGAGCGGCCCGTATTTCTCATCGCTCGTCGGCATCCCGACCTTCGGCGACTACACCGAGGTGTTCTTGAACATCATGCAGCAGAAGTACCCTGAGGCTTACCGCGCCTTCCAGTTCGCGTTCCCGATCCCGCCGGTCATCTCCACTCGACCGGATGCGGCCAATGACCCGAACTCGACGATCGCGCCGGCTCCGCCGCCCCGCTACCCAGGACCGAACGGGTGATGGGCATGGGACGGTTGAGCAAGCGGTTCTGGCAGGCGATTGCCATCGTCGTGGCTGTGGTGATCGTGCTGGTGGTGGTCTATGTCGGCTTCCAGAAGGTGGCGTACAAGACCTATACAGCCTATTTCGCGAGCGTGAACTCGATGTACGAGGGCGATGCCGTGAAGATCCTCGGCGTCACCGTCGGGTCGGTCAGCAAGATCACCCCCCGCGACGGCGACGTGAAGGTGGAGCTGAAAGTCGACCGCGACCAGACGATCCCGGCCGATGCGGAGGCGCTGGTGGTCGCGCAGTCACTGGTGTCGGGCCGTTTCGTCCAGCTGACCCCGGTGTACGAGGGTGGTCCGGCGTTGAAGGACGGGGGAGCGATCCCGATGGAACGCACCGCCGTGCCCGTCGAGTGGGACGACATCAAGTCCGAATTGACCAAACTGACCGAGGCCGTGGGCCCAGACGGAGCCGATCCGGGCTCCGTGGCCAGGGCAGTCGATGTCGCGGATGCGAACCTCGACGGCAACGGCACCGCCATTCGGCAGTCACTGCAACAGCTTTCGGATGTGACCAGCACGCTGGCCGACGGACGCGACGACCTGTTCAGCACGATTCGTAACCTGCAGGCGCTGACCGAGGCGCTGTCGCAGAGTCACGAACAACTGGTGCAGTTCAACGGGCGTATCGCATCGGTCAGTCAGGTGCTGGCCGACAACACCGAGAGTTTGAACGGTGCGCTGACCAACCTCGACACAGCGCTCAGTGACGTCAAGAGCTTCATCGACACCAACGGTGCCACCCTCAGTGATTCGGTTGCCCGGCTCGGTGATGCCACCAACGTGCTCGCGCAGAAGGACGAAGAGATCAGAGGGCTGCTGCACTCGGGTCCGACCCAGCTGTCGAACTTTTACAACATCTACAACCCGTTGCAGGGATCCCTCTCGGGCATCTTCGGTCTCGGCATGGGTGGCAACCTGATCAACCTGCTGTGCGGCACGATCCAGGCAAACGACCGCCCCGGCCAGGAAGGAGACGTCGAGAAATGCGTCGATGTGCTGGCCCCGGTCCTCGCGTCGATCTCCGTCAATTATCCGCCGGCACTGATCAACCCGGTCACCGGCATCGACGCCAGGCCCGACCAGATCCAGTATCAGAACGCCAGTGTCAAAGCCAGGGCGCAGCAGAGTATCCGCGATCAGGATGCCGAGACCCGCAAGAAGTACAACAACCCCGGCCTCGCGCAACTCCTCGTCCCGTTCGGGGGTGAGGGCTGATGGGTACCGGTTCATCACGTAAGTCGGCTCTGCGCAGCGTTTTCGGGGCAGTGGTGATCAGTTCGGCGCTGGTGGCGTCGGGGTGTTCGTTCGACGGGCTGAACTCGTTGCCGGTGCCCGGTGCCGAGGGAACCGGCGCGGGCTCGTATGAGCTGAAAGCGCTGATCCCGAACGCGGCCAACCTGGTTCAGAACGCGCCGGTGCTCATCAACGACGCGACGGTCGGCAGTGTCGGCAAGATCGAGGTGAAGAACTGGCAGGCAGAGTTGACGCTGCGGTTGAACAAGGGAACGCAGGTCCCGGTCGGCTCGTACGTCATGGTCGGTCTCACCAGCGTGCTCGGCTCGTTGAACCTGCAGATCGTGCAGCCCGAGGACGCCGACAAGGGGACCATCGCTCCCGGCGGCCAGATCCCGGCGGCGGACTGCCCTGAGCAGTCCAACATCGCCCAGCCGACCAACGCCGAGCCCATCCCCGACATCAACTCGGCGCAGCAGGTGTCCGCGTGTACGTATCCGACCACCGAGCAGGTCCTCAGCTCGCTGTCGGTGGTCCTCAACGGCGGCGGACTCGCGCAGGTCGGTGACATCGTCCACGAGCTCAACACCGCCATGGCCGGTCGGCAGGACGTGCTGCGCGATCTGGTGCCACGTCTGAACACGCTGGTCGGCGAACTGAACGTGCAGCGCGAGAACATCATTCGGGCGATGGAAGGCCTGGATCGACTCACCGGCCAGATCAACGACCAGACCCCGGTTGTCGAACGGGCGCTGGCCGACGGTCCACGGATCCTGAAGCTGCTCGTCGATCAACGGGTGAACTTCACCGATGCGCTGGGGGCCCTGAGCCGGATGAGCCGCACCACGGACGACATCTTGAAGGCGAACTCCGAGGACATCCAGGTGGTTGTCAGCAACCTCGTCCCGGTTCTCGATCAACTACAGTCCACCGGTCCTTCGTTGACTCAATCGCTGGGAATCCTGCTCACCTTCCCGTTTGCCGAGTCGGCGATTCCGCAGGTGGTCCGCGGCGACTATCTCAACGCCGTGATCAACCTCGACCTCACATTCGGCAGGTTGCAGCGTGGTGCCCTCGCGAGTGTTGGTGTCGCGAGCCAATTCTACGGTCCCGAAGGGATGTTCGGTAAGCCGGCCGGCGCCGCGGGCAGAGGTGACGATCCCTTCACCGGGCCTCTCGCCGATACCCCGCCTGAGACGAGTCCGACACTTCCGATTGCGCCCCAACCGGAAACACCTGCTGCCGATCAGTCACCAACCGGGGAGGAGGGCCCATGAGGATCACACCGTTTGTCCGCATGCAGCTGATCATCTTCTCGATCGTGACGACTTTGGCCATCATCGCCGTTGCCGTGTTCTACATCCGGGTGCCCAGCATGGTCGGCGTCGGCGAATACAACGTCGAGGTGGAGTTGCCCAGTACCGGCGGTCTCTACCAGAACGGCAACGTCAGCTACCGCGGGGTCGACGTGGGCAAGGTGCAGTCGGTGACCTTGACCGAAGAGGGTGTGACAGCAAAACTCTCGATCAACTCTGACACCAAGATCCCCGACAACTCCACCGCATCGGTGCACAGTGTCTCGGCGGTCGGCGAGCAGTACCTCGAGTTCACGCCGAAGCCAGGCGTCGAGTCGACCGGCAATCTGCAGGACGGTGCCGTGATCGAGGGCGGTACGGTCCCGGTCGAGGTCGGCACGCTGCTCGACCAGGCCAACGGGCTGCTCGAACGTGTCCAGGACACACAGCTGCGTCGGGTGATGGACGAGGCCTTCAACGCATTCAACGGCACGGGTGAGGACCTGCAGCGACTGCTGGACTCGATGGCCCTGCTCGTGGGTGACGCGAACAAGAACTCGGATGCCATCGTCAAGCTCATCGAGCAGGCGGCGCCGTTGTTGGAGACGCAGACGGCGACGGTGGACGACATCCGCGCCTGGACTGCGAATCTTGCCAAGGTGACGGATCAGCTCCGGGCCAACGATCCTCAACTGAGGGACATCCTGCAGAAAGGCCCTGGGGTCGCGAAGCAGACCCAGGAACTGTTTGCATCGATGAATCAGACGCTGCCCCTGATGTTCTCGAACCTGAACACCACTGCTCGCACCCTTGCGATCTACCACCCGAACCTACGGCAGATCGTGGTGATCTACCCTCGGTTGATCGCCTCGCTCATCACCGCACTGAACACCGAAGACGCCCGTAACGGCGCCAACGTCGACTTCGCGCTGGGTTTCCAGGATCCGGGTACCTGCACGGTGGGCTACCTGCCGATGACCCCGGACCGCAACGCCTCGGCTCAGACCCCCCGTGAACTGCCACCCGGGATGTTGTGCCGGGTGCCGCAGGATTCGAATCTCGGTGTGCGCGGTACCCGTAACTTCCCGTGCGTGGAGATCCCCGGCCGTCGGGCGTCGACACCGGCAGAGTGCCGGACCGGCTACGTTCCCATCGGCGAGAACGTGCCCCTGCCGCGCGGTTTGCCGGGAATCGATGTGCCGCAAGGGTTCCTGACCAGTGCGGGGCCGGGCGCCGACGACGGTAGCCCGTCCGTGTACGCCACGACCTACG
Organism: Williamsia sp. D3; assembly: GCF_000506245.1. Taxonomy (NCBI): domain Bacteria; kingdom Bacillati; phylum Actinomycetota; class Actinomycetes; order Mycobacteriales; family Nocardiaceae; genus Williamsia; species Williamsia sp. D3. The sequence continues at coordinate 63,118 of NZ_AYTE01000032.1, forward strand.
ATCCGGTCAGCGGTGACTACATCGGTCCCGACGGGAAAACCTACAATGCCGGAACCGGGTCTGCGACGACCCAGGGCAATTCTGGTACGAGTGGTGGAACCGGTGCAACGGGTACCGGGGCGCAACCGCAGGAAGACAACAGCCAATGGCAGAGCCTGATCACGGGAACCGTGAGGTGACGGGACCCGGAGACGAAGCGGAGCGGAGCTCGACCGGCGGGTCCGGAGACGAGGCGGAGCGGAGCTCGACCAGTGTTTCTGGCGACGAGGCAAAGCGGAAGCGTCGGCGAGCGAGCCGGGCTGCCGGGCCTCCGCAGGAGGTCGGCACGACTGAGCCGGCGACGAATCCAGGTGTAGCGGACGGGCGGGACCCGGGCGATGTGCCTTCTTCCGGAGACAAACCGGACAAGGTGAAGCCGACCGGAAAGCCGGTCAAGTCCGCACCGGTGGGACGCAAGCGTAAGTCAGCTCCCACTCCGCCGGCGCCTAAGGCCACGGCAGCGTCCGACGAGGTCGGCGGGTCTACGGAACCGTCTACGGACGACGACGCTGTCGTCTCGACGGGGGTTGCCTACCGCGAACGCCGATCGGCCGCTCGCGGCGACTCCGGCCGGCCACGGAAGACAAAGGGACGGGTACGCAAAGCGGATCGGCCCTCAACGGCTGCGAAGAAGCGTGTGGGTCTGCGTGGGATGGGTGTGGTCCTGGCTGCCATCACCGCCGTCGGTCTGATCGCCGCCATGGCTGTGGCGTCCACCCTGTTCGTGTTGGGTACCAAGAAGATCGATGACCGCAATGAACTGAGGGCTGAGTACTCGGCTTTCGCGCGGCAGATGGTCACCAATCTGACAACCTTGAATCCGCAGAACATCGATGGCGCGATCAAGTCGTTCCAGGACGACACGAGTGGCAAGGCGATGGAGCAGGTCGGCCAATCCGTCCAGCAGACCGTCAACATGATCAAGTCCGAGAACGTGTCGACCAAGGGCGCGGTGATCTCCGAGGCCGTCACGGCGAGTGACAGCAGTACCGCGTCGGTGATCATGGTCTTCAGCTGGGAGATGAACCAGCCCAACGTGACTGATCAGCAGACGGTGTTGCAGGTGTTCAGATGGAAGTTGGAGATCACGCGAATCAACGGTGAACTCAAACTCACCAACGTCGAGTGGGTGACCTAGATGTCGCGTCGATTCTTGTTGTGGACCGTGTCAGTGCTGACCGTCTGTCTGCTGGTGGCCGGTGCCATCATCACGACGATCGTGGGTCTGCATTACCGAGACACCAAACTCGCCGAGGACGCCCGCGGCGAGGCGCTGGAGGCAGGCAAGCAGACAGCGACATTGATGTTCGGCTACCAACCCGACAATGTCGAGCAGCACGTGGCCGATACGCGAAAGTCGTTGTCGGGCCCGGCTGAGCAGCAGTACGACGAGATCATCAAAGAGGCGAACCTCGTTGCGGAAGTGCAGAAGCAACAGGTCAAATCTGAGGTGTCCATTCAGGACGCCGGTGTTGTCACGTCGAGCCGCGACAAGGCGTTGCTGCTGATCTTCATGAACCAGTCGGTCACCAAAGGCGGTAAGGATTTGGTGTCGGTCAACGCCAGTCGGCTGCAGTACTCGATGGAACGGTCGGGCGACAAGTGGCTGGTGACCAACATCGACATCCTCACCGACGATTCGGTGAAGGCCCGACTGGCGGAAGAAGGCGACAAGCCCGGTGCGTCGTCGGTGCCGGTTCCGGTGCCATCGGAACCTGCGCCTCCCCAGAGCCCGGCACCTGCCGAGACGCCGGTGCCCACCCCCTGAGCGGTACTGGCCCTACTCATCAGTCAGGCCCCCCGATCGTGGATCGGGGGGCCTGACTGATGTCGGAGGCTTTGGCGTTTCCTCCGGTTTGGGTTACTTCCTCCGACTGCAACCGGAGGTTCTGGCTGCAGTCGGAGGAAGTGCGAACTAAGCGTTCGGGTCGTAACCCATCGGGAGGATGACCGACTTGTGTTCGAGGTACGACTCGAGTCCCTCCGGACCGTTTTCGCGCCCGATGCCTGAGTTCTTGTAACCACCGAACGGCGATCCCGGGTCGATGGCGTACCAGTTGACGCCGTACGTGCCGGTGCGGATCTGTGCGGCGATCTCCAAGCCGTGCTCGACGTCGGCGGTCCACACCGTGCCGGCGAGGCCGTAGTCCGAATCGTTGGCGATGGCGACGGCTTCTTCTTCGGTGTCGTAATCGATCACAGAGATGACCGGACCGAAAATCTCCTCGCGGGCGATCGTCATGTCGTTGGTGACACCGGTGAAGATGGTCGGGCTCAGGTAGTAGCCGGACTCGAGCCCCTCGGGACGGGTGCTGTCGAGAACTGCTGTGGCACCAGCCTCTTTGCCCTGACGGATGTAGTCCTCGACCTTATTGCGCTGCTTCTCGGTGATCAGTGGTCCGAGCTGGGCCTCCGGATCGTTGGGGAGGCCCGGCTTGAGCAGCTTCGCCGCTCCGACCATGGCGTCGACGATCTCGTCGCGCTTGCTGCTCGGAACCAGGACGCGGGTCTGCGCAACACACGCCTGCCCCGTGTTCATCAGACCGGTGAAGGTGAGCATGCCGGCGATCTCGGCAGGGTCGGCATCGGCGAGCACGATGGCCGCCGATTTGCCGCCCAATTCGAGCGAACAGCGCTTGAGCTGCTCGCCGCATGCCGCGCCGATTGCCTTACCTGCGGCGGTGGAGCCGGTGAAGGTGATCTTGTCGACGTCGGGGTGTGCGACAAGCGCTTTGCCCGTGTCGGGTCCGCCGGGAACCACGGAGAGCACGCCTTCGGGTAGGCCGGCTTCGGTGAACAGTTCGGCGATCACGTTGGCCGACAACGGTGTTTCCGGGGCGGGCTTGAGAACCACCGAACAACCGGCCGACAATGCGGGTCCGAGTTTGTTGCAGATCAGGAACAGCGGCACATTCCAGGCGGTGATCGCACCGACGACGCCGACGGGCTCACGCGTGATCTGCGTCTTCCCGAACAGACCGTCACGGTACTCGTGCCAGGTGTAATTGATTGCGGCCTTGGCGTATTCGCGGAGCACTCCGGTTGCCGGGAGCTGCTGCAAGGTGGCGACAGCTGACGGGGGCGCCCCCATCTCCGACGACACCAGTTCGGCGATCTCGCCGCCGCGTTCGTCGATGAGATCGGCCACTTTGGCGACCACAGCGGCCCGCTCTTCGGGGGTCTTGTTGCGCCAGACGCCGGAGTCGAAAGCCGCTCGGGCCGTCCGAACTGCGGTGTCGACATCGGTCTCATCGGCGAGGGGAGTGCTACCGACACGTTGGCCGGTGGCCGGCGAGTAGACCTCGAGGACATCGGTGGAGTGGGCGCTGGTCCACTTGCCGCCGATGTAGAGCTCTGCGTAGTCACGCGAGGTGGTGGGTGCCGCGTCAACGGTGTCCGTCATTGGTCCTCCAGTTGGTTATCACTTCAGCCCAATGTTAGAACACGTTCCAGTTTTGCGATACGGGTCTGATCATTCACTTCGTGCCGAATGAGGGGGTTGGGTCGGCTCGCGATGCGGGAGGTTACTCGGACCGCAGACCGAGCGTGGGCGGGTTTTGTGAGCGCACGCCCCGTGCCCACTCCACTACCGTCACACGGATGGAGGAATCCGACGCACTGCTGGCCCAGATGGCGGCGCGGTTGCGGGCGGCGGGTTGCGTCTTCGCGGAAGATGAGGCCCGGATCCTGGTCCGCGAGGCCCTCGACGCCGGCACGCTCGAGAAGCTGGTGCGACGTCGGGTGGGCGGCGAGCCGCTGGAGTACATCGTCGGTGCGGCGGAGTTCGGTGGACTGATGGTGGCAGTGCTGCCGGGTGTGTTCGTTCCGCGCCAACGGTCTCTGTTGCTGGTCGACGTCGCGGCGGACGGAGCGCCGCCCGACAGCGTGGTTGTGGATCTGTGCTGTGGCTCGGGGGCGCTGGCCGCGCTGTACGCGGCGCGACATCCGGACGCGCAGATTGTGGCCGCCGACATCGACCCGGTGGCGGCCGAATGCGCCCGGATCAATCTGGCGGGTCGCGGCGAGGTTTTCTGCGGTGACCTCTTCGAACCGCTCCCCGCGCGCATCCAGGGACACGTGAATGTGCTGATGTGCAACGTGCCTTACGTGCCCACAGCCGCCATTTCGACCATGCCGCCCGAAGCCCGGGATTTCGAGCCTGCCGCGACTCTCGACGGCGGCCCCGACGGCCTCGACCTGATGCGCGAGGTCGTCGCGCAGGCGCCGGGGTGGTTGGCGCCACGCGGCCGACTGGTGATCGAAGTCAGTGCAGCGCAGGTCGATTCGGCCCGAGAACTGTTCACTCAGGCCGTGCTGTCTCCGTCCGTCCACTCCGACGCTGAACGCGGTGCCACCGTGGTGGCCGGGGTCAGGACGGTTTGACGTCCAGGACGACCTCGAACTCGAGCAGGTCTGCACCCGAGGCGACGGGCTTGGCGCGCTCGCCGGCGTGTGCTTCCCGCGCGGGCCCCGCCGCCCAGGCCTGAAAGTCCTCTTCGGACTCCCACTGCGTCACCACGAAGTAGCGGTCATCGCCCTTGACCGGTCGCAGCAACTGGAAACCGAGGAAACCCTTCGAGCCATCGACACTGTGGGCGCGATGGGCAAAGCGCTTCTCCAGCTCGGGTCCGGCGCCTTCGGGAACGGAAATCGCATTGATCTTCACAACAGCCATGGCGATCACCCTACCGGCGGAGTGTGCTCCTCAACTGTTCCCTGCAGCTGCCATCCGTGCCTGCTCCGGCCGGCGGTGACTCTGGCCGGAGTCATGCCCCGACGTAGCCGATAAGGTTCTACCCCGTGAGTGCGGACGTGGGTTTCATCGACTACGGCGGGATGCCCGGGCGTCCGCCGATCGTGCTGTTGCACGGGTTGATGGGTCGCGGCCGCACATGGCAACGCCAGATCCCCTGGCTCCGCAGGTACGGACGAGTGTTCGCCTACGACGCGGCGTGGCATCGCGGAGCGAAGAGCATCGAAGAGCCGTCGCCCGAAAATCTGTGCACCGAGCGGTTTGTCGGTGACCTGGCCGAAGTACTGACGTGGATCGACATGGGTCCGGCCGTTCTGGTCGGGCATTCCATGGGCGGCCTGCACGCATGGTGTGCCGCTGCGGACTACCCCGAGCTGGTGTCTGCTCTGGTGATCGAGGACATGGCACCGGACTTTCGTGGTCGCACCACCGCGGGGTGGCGCCCATGGTTCGAGTCGTGGCCGGACCGGTTCGAGACACTTGCGCACGCGCAGCAGATGTTCGGAGAGGTGGCCGGCCGCTACTTCTACGAGGCATTTGACGATGGTGCGCTACACGGTCGTCTCGACGTGTGGGCGCAGATCGCCGAAGAGTGGGGTCGTCGTGACTTCTGGCAGCAGTGGGATGCTGTGGCGGTACCGAGCCTGCTGCTCGAGGCCGAGAACAGTGTCACCCCGCCAGGTCAGATGCACACGATGTCACAAGCACACGAGAACGCAATCCTGTTGCGGGTCAAAGGATCCGACCACCTGATCCATGACTCCGCGCCCGACGAGTACCGCGGCGCAGTGGAGGCATTCCTGTCCGGCCTGACCTGATCCGACTGACCCGGAGATCATCCTTCGCCGGCCAGTGCGAACCGCCCGTCGTCGGTGATCTCCGCCAATCCGTCGACGAGCAGCGAGTCGAGCGCACGATCGCGCTGCGCCGTGTCGGTGGTCCACACCAGATCGAGTCGCGCCCGCTCGACGGGGATGTCGCTGCCCCGCAACACATCCAACAGCAGTCCCCGCACCTGACGGTCGGTTCCAGCGAACTTCTGCACCTTGCGGGCAGGCCCATCATGCGCGGGTCGTCCGGCCGCGACCCACCGGCACCCGGTGAGAGGGCAGAGCTGGCAGCGAGGGTTCTTGGCGACGCAGACCAGCGCACCCAACTCCATCAGGGCCGCGGAGAACCGGGGCGCGCGTGAGTCGGCGGGTAACAGGCCCGCGACATCAACGAGGTCGGCGCGTGCGGGGTTGCCGGGTTCGGCCCGGCCGTGGACGGCCCGGGCGACCACCCGCCGGACATTCGTGTCGACCACGGGCACCGACTGACCGTAGGCAAAGCACGCAATGGCGCGGGCCGTGTAATCGCCGATGCCGGGCAGCGTGAGCAAGACGTCGACATCACTGGGGACCACGTCGCCGTGCTCGGCGGCGAGTACAGCCGAGCACGCGTGCAGCCGCATCGCGCGGCGGGGATAGCCGAGCTTGCCCCAGGCCCGCACCACTTCACCCACCGGGCTCGCGGCCATCGCCGACGGGACCGGCCACCGTTCGATCCACTGTTCCCAGATCGGCGCCACCCGTGACACCGGCGTCTGCTGGAGCATGATCTCGCTGATCAGGATGTGCCAGGCCGTGACGCCGCGACGTCGCCAGGGAAGGTCGCGTTCGGCCTCATCGAACCAACTGAGCAAGTTGGTGGGCGGGACCGGAGAGGGGGAGTGCAGAATGTCAGCCATGGCTCAAACAACCCCCGCTCAGGCATGGAAATCGCTGCGTGAAGGCAATGAACGCTTCGTGGCAGGCAAGTCGCTTCATCCCAGTCAGGGTATCGAGGACCGCGCCCGGCTCGCTGCCGGGCAGCATCCGCGGGCGGTGCTCTTCGGGTGCGCCGACTCGCGGGTGGCAGCGGAGATCATCTTCGATCAAGGGCTCGGCGAGATGTTCGTGATCCGGACGGCCGGGCACGTCATCGACTCGGCGGTACTGGGCTCGATCGAATACGCCGTGGAAGTCCTCGACGTGCCGCTGATCGCCGTCCTCGGGCACGACAGCTGTGGTGCCGTCCGGGCGACACTGGACGCACTCGACGACCTACAGATTCCTGGAGGATTCATCCGCGACGTCGTCGAACGCGTCACGCCGAGCATCCTGGCCGGACGCAGCGAAGGTCTCACCCGCGTCGACGAGTTCGAAGCCAGGCATGTGAAGGAAACCGGCCGCCTGATGGTTCAGCGCAGCCGGATCATCTCCGACAAGATCGAGAGTGGCGCACTGGGAATCGTCGGACTCACATACGAACTGGCCGAAGGTGTGGTTCGTCTGAACGGGACGCTCGGCGAGATCGGCGAGGATCCGGAGATGCCAAGCCTGGCGTCGTGAGCCACCGCCTTTGAGATGTCTCGCACAGAGGTTAAATGCGACACGCCGCGCGAGGTCAGCCGGTGGCCACCGCGGTGCCACTAGCGTCGGGGTGTGCTAGATCCTCAGGGCCCCCTGCCGCCGGAAATTTACTGGCGCCGACGCGCACTCGCGGTCGGCGTCCTGGTGGTGGTGCTTGCCGTGATCATCGGACTCGTCTTCTGGGTGACCGGTGACGACAACGGGAAGAACACGGCCAACAGCACCGAGCTGAATGCCTCATCGAGCTACGCGCTGCCGTCGGCTTACAAGGATCCGTCGGCATCGCAGTCTGCGGTTCCCGGCGGCGGTTCTGGTGGTACCGGCGGAGGAGACGTCGCCGGTGCGAACCCCGATCAGCCCGGTGCCTCAGGTGCTCCCGGTATCCCGGGCGGCACCCCGGTCGGGGAGACGCCTCAACCTGTCCCGGCCAGCGGACTGTGCCCCGACCAGAACATCTCCGTGGTGCTCTACACCGACAAGCCGGCATACGTCGAGGGCGAGCAGCCGATCTTGACCATCGCCATCACCAACGCAGGGCTCTCCGATTGCACCCGCGACGTCGGCAAGGGCATGCAGAACGTGACCGTGCTGAACCTCGCAGGCGACCGCCGCATCTGGTCGTCCGGCGACTGCGCGCCGGTCGAGGGCGTCAACAACCAGCTCCTCAAGCCGGGGCAGCAGGTCAAGGACACCATCGACTGGTCCGGTACCACCAGCAGCCCCGGTTGCGAGACGCCGCGCCAACCCGTTGCTCCGGGCGCCTACCAGGCCGTCGCCAAGATCGGTGAGAAGCCGAGTGCCCCGATCACGTTCAACGTGAATCGACCGAACGCGCAGTAATATCTGCTCCGCTTCGCTCCGCTTGTCGGTGTGGCCGTCGTCGGTTGTTCTTCCCTTCTCCTCACATCGCTGCGCTCGTTCGTCGGCAGTCCAGAACAACCGGGCCACACCTCAGTTACATCTGCTCGCTCCGCTCGCTCCGCTCGCTTGTCGGTGTGGCCGCCACTCGCGAGCTCTTCCTACGTCGACTCAGTCGCTGCGCTCCCTCGCTCCTCCGTCCAGAGCACGCGGGCCACACCTCCGGGGAGAACCGTGGCGGGCCAGGCGGTTACTAATCAAAACGTTCGATGCTGGACTCGGCCAGCCGGGACAATCCCTCGCGGATGTGCCTGGCCCAGATGCTGCCGATGCCCTCGACCGCCTGCAGGTCCGCGGCGGTGGCGGCCAATAGCGCTTGCAGCGTGCCGTAGCTGCGGACGAGCCGGTCGATGTGAGCGAACTGCAGACGCGGGATCCGGGCCAGCAATCGATAACCCCGCGGGCTCATCGCGGTGTCCTGGGCGTCGATCGTATTCGGGTAGCCGAAAGCCCGGGCCAGTGCGGTGAGGTCCAAAAGATCGGTGTCCGTGAGGTTTTCGATGGCGGTGAGGGCCTGCTCGACCTCCATCGTGCTGGCGGGCTCGGGACTGGCGAAGTAGTCGCGCACCACCAGCTCGCGTTGAGAGTCGTTGTCGCCCACCAACTCTTCGAGCTGCAGCCGCAGCTGACGGCCGTTGACACCGAGTTCGAGAACGTAGTGCTCGATCTCCTCGGACACCCGGCGCACCATCTCGAGCCGCTGCACAACGGTCATCGCGTCGCGCAGCGTTACGTAATCTTCGATCTCTGATCGCGAAAGCGCGGTACTGACCTCATCGAGTCGAGTCTTGTATCGCTCGAGAGTGGCGACAGCGAGATTGGCGCGCGAGAGGATCGCGTCCGATCCCTCGACGACATATCGGATTCCGGCCACGTAGGCACTGACGATGGACATCGAGGCGCTGACCGAGATCACCGGGTAGCCGGTCTGGATGGCGGTGCGTTCGGCGGAACGATGCCGGGTGCCCGATTCTTCGGTCGGGATGGACGGATCGGGCACCAATTGCACGTTGGCACGCACGATTCTGGCGCCGTCGGTGGACAGCACCACCGCACCGTCCATCTTCGACAGCTCGCGCAATCGGGTGGGAGCGAACGCGACGTCCAGATGGAAGCCACCGGCACAGATCCGTTCGACCTCGGGATCGTGTCCGATGACGATCAAAGCGCCTGTGCGGCCACGCAGGATGCGTTCGAGGCCGTCTCGCAGGGGAGTGCCCGGCGCCAATCGGGCAATCGTGGTGCGGAGCAGGTCCGAGGCCGGAACCTCAGCCATGAGGCGCCTTTCTGTTGTCCATGAGATGGAGACTAGATTAGCTGTCTGTGAAAACAACTTTCGTGCTGCCCGACGAGCTGGTCCCGGCCGAACGCTCGGCCAAGGCCCCGGCGGCCGGTGAAGTGGTGCGGGCGCACAACCCGATGTGCTTCGGCTGCGGTGACCGCTCCGAGGCCGGTCTGCACATGAAGGCAATCGCGGGCGAGGGCACCGACGTCACCGCCCGGATGCAGGTCGAGCCCCGATTCGAAGGAGGCCCCGGCGTCATCCACGGCGGCATCCTCTCGACCGCGTTCGACGAGGTGATGGGTCTGACGCACTGGATGGTGGGCGCGATTGCAGTGACCGCGCACCTGGAGATCGACTTCGCCAAGCCCATCCCGGTGGGCAGTGAACTACGGCTCGAGGCCGAGACGGTCGGCACCGTTCGGCGCAAGCTGTATTCGCGTGCCGTTGCCTACCTGGGCGACGACACCGAGCCCGTGGGCGCCGCACACGCGATCTTCGTCCAGATCAAGCCCCTGGAGCACTTCAAGGACAGCTTCGAGGCGAGTGGTGCGGCCGAGTTCTACGGCGAGCGCATCGCCCGCCACGACCGGGGAAGCAGCAGCGTCTAGAACCGGTAGGGGCTGGCGGGACCTTTCAGAGCCGTTCGCATGGCGGTCTGCAGATCGGCCACCTGGGTGATCTTCATGCCCGACGGCAGATCGAGCGAACCGGCCGGGACGATCGCGTGTTTGAAGCCGAGTCGCTTGGCCTCGGCCACCCTTTTGCCGACACCGGCCACCCGGCGCACCTCGCCCGCGAGGCCGATCTCGCCGATGGCGACCATGGACCCGGGCAACGACCGGTCGGCCAGGATGGAGCTGAGCGCCAACGCGACCGAGAGGTCGGCCGCAGGTTCGCTCAACTTCATTCCGCCGACGGTGGCCACGTAGACGTCCTGGTCGTGGGTGGGCAGATGGGCGCGAGCCGAACAGACCGCCAAAATCATTGCGACCCTTGCCGAATCGAGTCCGACAACCGCGCGCCGGGGGTTGGCCAGACTCGACTTCGAGACCAGTGCCTGCACTTCGCCGACCAGCGGCCGTTTGCCGTCCATGGCAACGGTGATCGCGGTTCCGGCCACACCGATGTCGCGGTGATGCAGGAACAGTCCCGACGGGTCGGTGACCTCGTGGATGCCGTCTTCACGTTGTTCGAAGCAGCCGACCTCATCGGCCGCGCCGAACCGGTTCTTGATGCCGCGGACCATCCGCAGGGTCGAATGCTTGTCGCCCTCGAACGAGAGGACCACGTCCACGAGGTGCTCGAGCGAGCGGGGGCCTGCGACGGTGCCGTCCTTGGTGACGTGCCCGACCAGGATCACCGCGATGCCCGAGTTCTTTGCCAGTGAGGTCAAAGCCGTTGTCACCGCACGGATCTGGGTGACACCACCGTTCACCCCGTCGACGTTCTGGGCCACCATCGTCTGCACCGAGTCGACGATCATCAGCGATGGCATGACCGCCTCCGCGTGACCGAGCACCGCGCCGAGGTCGGACTCCGCGGCGAGGAAGATCTCGTCGTGTACCGCTCCCGTGCGTTCGGCGCGCAGGCGCACCTGGCCCGCGGACTCCTCGCCGGTCACGTACAGCGCGCGTTTGCCTTGCAGCGCCCAACGTTTGACGGTTTCGAGCAGGAGGGTGGATTTGCCGACGCCGGGTTCACCGGCGAGCAGCATGACCGAACCGGGGACCACGCCGGTGCCGAGGACGCGGTCGAGTTCTCCGATGCCGGTGGGAAAAGCTGCGGTATGGCTGACGTCGATTTGACTCATCGGCCGGGCAGGTGCGCTCGGGATGGTCGCGACCGTGGCGGACTTACCGCCGCCTATGCCCGCTCCACCGCCGGTGGCCATGGCGACCGCGTCGACAGAGCCCCATTCACCGCATTCCGGGCAGCGGCCCACCCATTTCGCAACCTGGTATCCGCAGGCGCTACATCGATATGTCGATTTGGGTTTGGCCACCGCGCAACTCTAGCCACGGTGACCGACACCGAACCGCCGGAGCGGGCTAGTGCCCTCCGCCGTGGTCTTCTTCGACCACGCCGCGGGCCTTGTCCTGGCGGGGCAGCAGTGGCCCGGCGTCGACAGGCACATTGAGGGTGGTCTCGCCGGCCTGCTGGAAATCGAAGGTCAGCGGGACCGTGAGGCCTGGTGTGATGGTCTTCGCGGCACCCGTGATGGTGACGGTGATGCGCTTTTCGCTGGGGTCTTCTGGTTCTGCGCTGGTGGTGAGCAGCAGTCCCGGCGTGCCGGCCCGCAGCGATTTGGTGGCCGGGATCTCGGTGGGACCGTCGATGGTGACCTTGCCGTCGCCGCCTGCGAACTCGATGCTCTCGAGCTTGTCGGCGACATCTGGGCTGGTGTTGGAGATCAGGAACGACATCTCGAGCGGCCCGCCGTTGGCGAAGGCCACATCTCCGGACTCGGGAAAGACAACCGCGACGTCGCGCAAGGCGAGCGGGCCGACGGTGGCCGAGTTGCCGTTGACGGCGGAGGCCTGGTTGGCGGTCTGCGAGGTCTGGCCCGCACCGCACGCGGTGGTGCCGAGTGCCAGACCGGTCGCGATCGCCCCGACGGCGATGGCCGAAGCCACCCGGCGTCGCCGGACATTACGGGCCGGCCCAAACTCTCGTTCCACCGAAACTCTCTCCACTGACACCGGTTTTCCTCCGAGGTAGGTCCTGATGCTGCGCCCGCTCGTCAGTCGGCTCAGGTGGCCCGAGAACCCGCTCAGGTCGACTGCGCAGTGCGTGCACTACGGAGCGTAGTGGGCCGGTCGCGAGAAATCGCGATGGGGTGCCGAAATCGCCGTGGAGAGCGTTCGAGATCGAGGTGCCCTGCGGGCCGTCGATGAGGGAGTTCGGGCAGTGTCCCAGCACACTTTTCAGGCATCGTCAAGGCTTGGCGGACCATGCCTACGCCGCTGACCTGCATCGTTGTCCGATGACGCGGAAGGCACCGTGGTAGACTCGGCGAATGGAAAGGGGCATGAAACATTGAATTTCAAAGTTGGTGACACCGTTGTCTACCCCCATCACGGTGCTGCCTTGGTCGAAGACATCGTGATCCGGACCATCAAGGGTGAGGCTGTTGAATACCTCGTCCTCAAGGTTGCGGACGGCGACATGACGGTCCAGATCCTTCCACAAAGCTCGAATATGTGGGTGTACGCGATGTGGTCGGAGAAGAAGGCCTCGGAAAGGTGTTCGATGTGCTTCGCGCACCGCACACCGAGGAGCCGACCAACTGGGCTCGCCGCTTCAAGGCAAACCAGGAAAAGCTGATCTCGGGCGACATCATCAAGGTTGCCGAGATCGTGCGCGACCTCTGGCGTCGTGAGCAGGACCGTGGTCTGTCCGCTGGTGAGAAGCGAATGCTCACCCGTGCGCGCCGCGTCCTCGTCGATGAACTCTCGCTCGCGCAGAACACCAACGACGAGAAGGCCTCCATCATTCTCGACGAGGTTCTTGCCGCCGCTTCGTAGAGCGGGCGTCTGGTCGTCTTGGCATCTACTGTCGCGCTGATCCCGGCTGCCGGTCGCGGAGAGCGGCTCGGTGCCGGATTGCCCAAGGCATTCGTCGACCTCGCAGGCCACTCCATGCTGCATCGCGCTGTGCGTGGTGTGCAGGCCAGCGGGGTCGTCGAGCATGTCGTGTTGTCCGTCCCGGCCGGTCTCGTAGACCAGGTCCGGGCGGACTTCCCCGAAGTGACCGTGGTGGCAGGTGGCGCTCAACGAGGCGACTCGGTGCGAGCGGCCCTCGCCGCCGCCCCCGCCGCCGACGTGGTCTTGGTCCACGATGCGGCCCGCTGCCTCACCCCGCCGACGTTGTTCGTCTCCGTCGTCGACGCCGTGCTCGCCGGGGCCCACGCCGTGGTCCCGGGAACTCCCGTCACGGACACCATCAAGTCCGTTGATCCTGCCGGTGTGGTCACTGGAACCGTCGACCGCACGAGTCTGCGCGCGGTCCAAACTCCTCAAGGCTTCGATTTTGATGTCTTGACCTCGGCATACGCCAGCGCTGACGCTGACTTCACCGACGACGCCGGGCTCGTCGAATCCCATGGCGTCGCGGTCCACACCATCGCGGGAGATCCATTGGCTTTCAAGATCACCACCCCGTGGGACCTCCGCCTCGCCTCCTGGTTGCTGGCCGAGGAGGCACGAACGTGAGGGTGGGCATCGGTACCGACGTCCACCCCGTCGAGCAGGGTCGGCCGTGCTGGATGGCCGGGCTGCTCTTTTCTGACGCGGATGGCTGCGCCGGCCACTCCGACGGGGATGTCGCCGCGCACGCCCTGTGCGACGCCCTCCTCTCGGCCGCCGGACTCGGCGATCTGGGTTCGGTGTTCGGAACCGGACGTCCGGAGTGGGACGGCGTCAGCGGCGCCCGCATGCTCGGCCACGTCCGCGAACTCATCGAATCGGAGGGTTGGCGCGTCGGGAACGCGGCAGTTCAGGTGATCGGCAACAGGCCGAAGATCGGGCCCCGCCGCGCGGAGGCCCAGCAAGTGCTCACCGAACTCATCGGCGGGCCGGTGTCGGTGTCTGCCACCACCACCGATGGACTCGGGCTGACCGGTCGCGGTGAGGGCATCGCCGCCGTGGCCACAGCCCTGCTGCTTGACCAGTAGGATTGCCGATCGTGACCCTGCGCCTCTACGACACCGCCGCCCGAGATGTACGTGACTTCACGCCACTGCGTCCCGGCCATGCGTCGGTTTATCTGTGTGGCGCCACCGTGCAGGGAATTCCTCACATCGGGCACGTGCGCAGCGGCATCGCGTTCGACGTCCTGCGCCGCTGGCTCACCCACGAAGGCTACGACGTCGCGTTTGTGCGCAACGTGACCGACATCGAGGACAAGATCCTGACCAAGGCTGCCGATGCGGGCAGGCCGTGGTGGGAATGGGCGGCCACTCACGAGCGCGAGTTCAGCTGGGCCTACGACCAGCTCGGTGTGCTGCCGCCGTCTGCCGAACCGCGGGCGACGGGGTTCATCACCCAGATGGTCGAGTACATGGAACGACTCATCGACCGCGGTCACGCCTACGCCTCCGACGGCAACGTCTACTTCGACGTCCAGAGTCTTCCCGAGTACGGCTCGCTGTCCGGTCATCGCCTCGACGACGTCCATCAGGGCGAGAGCGCCGGGACCGGGAAACGCGATCCACGCGACTTCACCCTGTGGAAGAGCGTGAAGCCGGGCGAACCCTCATGGCCGACGCCGTGGGGCCGCGGGCGCCCGGGATGGCACCTCGAATGCTCGGCGATGGCCACCACCCTTCTCGGTCCGGAGTTCGACATCCATTGCGGTGGTATGGATTTGGTGTTCCCGCATCACGAGAACGAAGTGGCCCAGAGTCATGGGGCGGGAGATCCGTTCGCTCGCTACTGGTTGCACAACGGCTGGGTCACCATGGGTGGTGAGAAGATGTCGAAGTCTCTCGGCAACGTGGTCGCCATCCCGGCGATGCTCCAGCAGGTCAGAGCTGTGGAATTGCGTTACTACCTCGGCAGCGCGCACTACCGGTCGATGCTCGAATACTCGCCACGTGCTCTCGAAGATGCCGCCGAGGCGTACAAGCGGCTCGAATCCTTTGTGCACCGGACGGTTTCGCGCGTCGGCGATGTTCCCGTCGGTGAGGTGACCGCTGAGTTCGCATCCGCTCTGAACGACGACCTCGGTGTGCCGGCGGCACTCGCGCAGGTCCACGGAACGGTCAAGGTGGGCAACACTGCCCTCGAGAGCGGTGACCACAAGACCGCGCTGGAGTCGGCATCTGCGGTGCGAGCCATGCTCGACGTGCTGGGCGTCGACCCGTTGGCAGAGAACTGGGCGGACAGCCGCGATGACACTTCGCTCACCGCTGCACTCGACGTTCTAGTCCGGGCAGAACTCGACCGCCGCACCGCCGCTCGGGCGGAGAAGAACTGGGCCGTGGCCGACGAGGTGCGCGACCGGCTGGCAAAGGCCGGGATCGACGTGACAGATACACCGGATGGACCGCAGTGGTCGTTGACGGACAAGTAGAAAACGACACAGAACATGGAGTCCGACCGGTGAACCACGAGGCAACGGCCCGAACCACGGGGCCATCGGCCCGACCTACCGAAGGGGTTGGTAACTGATGGCCGGCAATTCCAAACGTAAGGGCGCCGTCCGCAAGGGCGGCACCAAGAAGGGGCAGACCGTCGGATCCGGCGGTCAGCGGCGGCGCGGTCTCGAAGCGAAGGGCGCGACACCGAAAGCTGTCGACCGCACCTATCACACCGCTCACAAGCGTGCGAAGGCTGCGGCGAAAGCCTCAGCACCCGGCGGGCGGCGTCCTCAGCGCAAGTCCGACGTCGATGGGCCCGAATACGTTCTCGGACGTAACCCGGTGGTCGAATGCCTGCGCGCCGGCGTCCCGGCTACCGCTTTGTACGTCGTGCTGGGGGGCGATGCCGATGAGCGCGTCACCGAAGCCGTCCAGATCGCCGGCGACAAGGGCATCGCGATCCTCGAGGTGCAACGGCCCGAACTCGACCGGATGAGCTCGAACGGCATGCACCAGGGCATCGCCTTGCAGGTACCGCCGTACCGCTACGCCCATCCCGAAGATCTGATGCAGCTGGCCATTGACAGCGGTCAGCCTCCCTTGTTGGTGGCCCTCGACAACATCACCGACCCGCGAAACCTCGGTGCCGTGATCCGTTCGGTCGCCGCATTCGGCGGACACGGTGTGGTGATCCCGGCTCGCCGCAGCGCCTCGGTCACCGCCGTCGCATGGCGCACCAGTGCGGGTGCGGCCGCAAGGCTGCCCGTCGCGCAGGCCACCAACCTCACCAGAACACTCAAGGAGTGGGCTCAGTCGGGTGTGCAGCTGGTCGGTCTCGACGCCGACGGTGACGTCACCCTCGACGACTACGACGGTTCGGGTCCCACCGTGATCGTGGTCGGGTCCGAGGGCAAGGGTCTGTCGCGGCTGGTTCGCGAGTCGTGCGACTCGATCCTGTCCATCCCGATGGCCGGCGACGTCGAAAGCCTCAACGCGTCGGTCGCCGCCGGAGTGGTGCTCGCGGAGTTCGCGCGTCAGCGCCGTTCGTGATCAGAGACCGTTTGTAGGTCCGATACAACAATGGCGTGGTCGACCTGTCGGTCGACCACGCCGCTGTTGTCGAGAGTTACTGGTGTTCCGGGCTCAAGCCCTGGGTCCGGCTCTCCGTCTTCTTCTTGTCTGGCACCAAAGCGTTCATCGCGACCTTGATCACGATGCCCACGACGATGATGACGATGCCGAGCACGGTGCTGGTGGAATCGGTGACCAGACCGGCGACGCCGGTGACGATGACGAAGATCGGCACCCAATCCCACAGCCGCGCCAGTGACTGCGGCACCACGTCTTCTCCGCCCTTTGCCATCTCTTTGGCAACGGCGTACTCGGGGTAGAACTCGGTGAACGAGATCGCGAAGATGGTACCGGCCAAGCCGATGATCCAGCCGGTCCAGAAGTTGTTGTTGTCTTGCAGGACGGCGTCGCCGTAGAACCCGGCGACCGCTCCCACCCCGAATCCGAGGACCCACGACCAGGTGATCATGTAGTTGATGTGGATGAACACCGGGTTGTCCCACATCTCTTCCGGCTCAGACTCTTTCGCATACTGCATGGTGAAGGGCTGGCGAATCAGGATCGAGCCCAAAGCGAAGGAGACCAGCGCGATGTTGGTCATCTCCCCGCCCCACATCTCCAGCCAATCGAGCACGCTGGCTGCCGCGAACTGGGCGAGCAGCACCATCGAAGAGAAGTAGACCAGGTCGAAGACCTCGAGGAACTTGATCTTGCTGCCGCGCTTGTGGCCGCCGATGACGATGAGTAGCGAGAGGCCAAACGCGACGGCTGCCGCTTCCTCGAACCGCCCCGGACCATTGATGAAACCCATCACGATCCATGGGGTCATGCCGGCGAAAGGCGAATTCAGGAAGGCCGACAGAACGCGTCCGAACTTCGATTGGGTGACGACCGGCGAGACCGTCTTGTTCTGATCGGAATTATCTGTCACGGCTACGTGGCCTTATCTCGCATTGGAGCACAGAAGGTTTGGGGTGATGCCTGACGATCGTAACGGTAGTCAGCCCGGGTCACCGCACGAAATCGTCAAGCCGGATCGCCGCGAAGGAAATTGATGATGACCGGATTGACAACACCGGGGGTCTCGATCGGGATCAGATGTGTGCCAGGCAGAACCGCAAGACGTGCGTTGGGCAGTGCCTTCACGATCTCCGCGCTGTGTTCGAGTGTCACCTCGTCGTGATCGCCTTGCATCACCAGAGTCGGTGCGGTGATTCCACTCAAGTCGGAAACCACCATCTCGGGTTCGTTCGCGATCATCGTGGTGGTTTTCTCGAATACAACCGGGAAATGTTCATCGCCGTCCGGCGAGGTCTCCGCGTAGTCGGACCGCAGGAATTGCACGATCTCCGAATCGATGTCGTCGATGGATTCGAGTAAGCCGCCACTGGACCGTCCGGACGAGTTCAGATATTGCCCCAGGACAATCATCCGGTTCACCAGATCGGGACGTTTGAGGGCAACAAGAAACGCTATGACGGCGCCATCGCTCCAGCCGACCAGGTGCGCCGGCCCGCCGACGATCCCGTCGAGATAGGCGATGGTCTCTTCGGCCATGTCCTCGTAATGGAATTCATCGGTGACGTCGGCGCTGTGCCCGTGACCATGGCGCTCGGGGGCGTAAACGGTGTACCCGGCGTCGACCAGGGGCTGGAACTGTCCGCCCCAGTCCGCGGCCGAGGAGAACGCGCCGTGCAGCAGAACCACCGCGTCGCCCTCGCCGGCCACCTGATGCCACACCGGTGTGTCGGCAGACGGGTGGTTTATTTTGACGTATCCGGTGTACTCGGTGGTCATGCGTTCGAGTTTTTCAGATCACCGGCCGTGTCGTGTTGCGAATGAGCGCGATAGCGGGCGAGTGACCGCTATTGGACCGATAGGGTCGAAAACATGGTGAGTACTAGTACGAGGGTGACCCTGTCCGACGGGGTCGTCGAGGGTGTCCGCGACCGCGACATCGTCCGCTGGCGCGGCATTCCGTTTGCCGCACCTCCGGTCGGTGACCTGCGACTGCGGGCACCTCAGCCGGCCATCGGATGGGAAGGTGTGCTCAAGGCCGACAGTTTCCGGAACGCTGCGCCGCAGAATCCCAAATATGCGCTGGTCGAACGCGGGCGCAAGCAACCCGTCAGCGAAGACTGCCTGACGGTCAACGTCGTCGCACCGGCACGCACGTCGAACAAGCCGCGGGCGGTGATGGTGTTCATCCACGGCGGCGCGTACATCCTCGGATCCACCGCCACCCCGCTCTACTACGGCCACGACCTCGTCCGGCGTGGCGACGTGATCTTCGTGTCGATGAACTACCGGCTCGGCCCGCTGGGTTACGGGGACTTCACCAGGTATTCGACCCCGGAACGCCCCTTCGAGACCAATCTGGGATTGCGTGACCAGGTGGCCGCGCTGCAGTGGGTGAAGGACAACATCGCCGACTTCGGAGGCGACCCCGACAACGTCACCATCTTCGGGGAGAGCGCAGGCGGCAATGCCGTCACCACGCTGATGGCCACACCTGCGGCCGGCGGTCTGTTCCACCGCGTCATCGCCGAGAGTTCGGCGCCGATGCTGACCCTGCACCAGCATTACGCACAGCGATTCGCCGACAAGATGGGTGAACTGCTGATCGCCGACACCGGGATCTCGGACGTGGCCGAAGCCCTGGCCTCGGCGTCGTTGGCCGAGATCGGCCGGGCGGGGCATCGCCTGGCCCGATGGGTCACCAAGGACACTCCCGGTCTGTTGCCGTTCGGGCCAGTCGTCGACGGTGACTACCTGCCGGTTGCGCCGGTGGAGGCCTTCGCCGACGGTTCGGCGCACCAGGTACCGATGATCATCGGCACCAACAAGAACGAAGGAACACTCTTCAAGCGGCTGCCGCAGGGCATGCTGTCCACCGAAGAGGTCATCACGGAGATGTTCGCCAACACCGAGCCCGACGCGCAGGATCGCATCACGGCGGCCTACAACGGTTACCCCAGCCCGCGATCGATGGTGCAGTTCGGCGGCGACTACATCTTCTGGGTGGGCAGTGTGGCTGTGACACAGGCGCATTCCGAGCACGCGCCCACCTACGCCTACCGATATGACTACTCGCCGAAGGTGATGAGGTGGATGGGTCTCGGGGCCACTCACGCGTCCGAACTGCTTGCGGTGTTCGGCATCTACCGCGGCAAAGCCGGTCGGCTGCTGACCCAGCTCGGTGATCGGCGAGATGCCCTCCGCGTTACCGGTGAGGTGCAGGATCAATGGCTGTCGTTCGCGAAAACCGGCGAGCCGCTGTCCAGTTGGCCCCCCTACACACCGAAGGTGCGGGCCACCAGGATCTTCGACAAGCACTCGTACGTGGAGGTGGATCCGATGCGGGCACGGCGCGAGGCATGGAATGGGTTCGGCGACTACGCTGCGAAGGTCCCCGGCGCCGAAGCCGCCGAGGAAACCCTCGAGAACGTGTGAGAGCCGTACATCGGTGAACGACTGAAGCTGGGAGATGCGAATGCGTGTATTTGGCTCCGCCACTGAGGTTTTGACCGCTGTGGGAAGTGAACTGGGCAGCAGCGAATGGATCACGGTGACCCAGGAGCGGGTTGATCAGTTCGCCGAGGCCACAGGTGATCACCAGTGGATCCACGTGGATGTCGAGCGGGCGAAAGCGGAGAGCCCTTACGGCGGCACCATCGCCCACGGTTTCCTGAGTCTGTCGCTGCTTCCCATGCTGGGTGCGCAGATCTATGGGTTCGAGGGTGTGAAGATGGCCCTGAACTATGGCAGCAACAAGGTGCGTTTCCCGTCTCCGGTCCTGGTGGGGTCGAAGGTCCGGCTCACCACCACCCTCGCCGAGGCGACCGATCTCGGCGACGGTGCGATCCAGATCGTGTTCGGTCAGACGCTCGCGGTCGAGGGCACGGCCAAACCTGCGGTGGTCGCGGAGATGGTTGTCCGGGTTGTGTTTTGAGGCGTGCAGCATGGTTGGGCACACTCGCGGCGGCGACGATCGTGGTCGCCGGATGCGGCGGGGCTGATCCCGACCCGACGGTGACCACCGAACCGGTTGCCGGTGAGTCGACGACAACGGCGGCTTCGACAACACCGGCAGCGACCACGTCCGCGATCACGCCGTCCACCCCTGCGTATCTGCCGCCGTTCATCGACCACCTCGCCTGGACGCAGACCGAGCAGGGCCCGAGTCTGCAGGTGTTTCCCACCGAGTCAGGACGCAACACGCAGGGCGCCGGCGATCTCGATGCCAGCTGGGCCGAGGTGGTTGCGCTCGACCCAACGGCCGACACCCCGGGAATGCGCGATCAGTACGCCTGCCACTGGCGGTTCGCCCGGATAGTCGACCCGGACAAGACGAGCTGGAACCTGGAACCGTGGCGCCCCGTCGTCACCGAGTCGGAGATGATCTCGACCCGCTGCAATCCCGGCGGCGCCGAGGAATCAATTCCCTGACGTCGTCACCGACCGAACCACCTGACCGACACGCAGCAGTCCGTGTGGATCATGTTGCTCTGCAAGGGCTCCGAGCCACACCAGGGTGTCTTCGTCGTAGCACCGCGCCAATCGGGCCGGTCCGGTGCCCGGAGCGAAGTTCGGCAGCTCACCCACCGACCACGGCGCCACGGCGTCCAGTACGGCGCTCGCATGGGCGGGCACGTGCTCGGCGATCGGCGGCACCAGAGCACCGACCACCATCAGGTTGAATGACGCGCTGCGATGGCAGAAAGCGCTGCGCTGGGCTGCCGGCCGCGACATCGCACCCCCGAGCAACCGGAGTTCGACGACCACCTGCGGCGAACCCGATTCGGGGCCGGTGAGAGCGATCAGGGCGTCGATCGCGTCGTCGCTCAGCTCGCCGAGCAGTGTGCTGCGCTCATGCGTCGGCATGGGGTCGACGGGATCAGCGTGGATTGCCCCCATCGCCGCGTACGGCATGGGCGCCACCGCGTCGATCAGAGGTCTCGCGGCGGTGCGGATCGGCGCGAACAGGGCTTCGGCGGCGGTCGGCTCTGCGAGCGATGCGTAGCGGACCGCCAGCGTCAACCTACCGGCCAGCTGCGGCGGAACGCCTGGCAGCGGTGGCAACTGCAGCAAAGCGATCGAGGTGTTCGTGTCCTCGGGAAGAGCCGCACTCCAGTCGCGCCAGACCCGCAGCACGTCGGCAGCGTCGGAACCATCGAAGTAGACGGCACCTCCGTAAATCTCCGATATGGGCAGCAGCTCGATCTCGACCGAGGTGACGATCCCCAGCGTGCCTTTCCCACCGCGCAGCCCCCAGAACAGCTCGGCATGGTTGTCGGGGGTGACCTGCAGGACCTCGCCGCGCCCGGTGACCAATTCGAACGATCGGACATGATCGGACGACAGGCCCACACTGCGTACCAGTGGGCCGATGCCGCCGCCGGTCAGAAAACCGATCACACCCACGTGGGGCGCTGAGCCGGCCAGGGCGGCAAGGCCGTGCGCTGCGGCCGCATCGATGACCCGCTGCCACCGCACGCCGGCGCCGACCCTGGCCGTACGTGTTTGCGGATCCACCACGCAGCCGTTCAACTCGGCGGTGTGCACCAGGATGGTGCCCGAATCGATCGGCAGAGCGCCGTGCCCGGTTGCCTGTACGGCAACGGTCAGCCGGCGACGCTCGGCCACGCGCAACGTGGCCGCGACATCGGCGGCCGAGGTGGCGAACACAACTGCGCACGGCTCTGACGGCACCGAGACGTTCCAGGGCGTCGCGCGCGCGTAGTCGGGATCAGCAGGACCGGCGACCACACCGGACACGGCGGTGCGTAGTTCGGTGGCCGGGTCGGCGTGGGTGCTCTCGGTGGTCGTGGTCATCGTGTGCGAACGCCTCTCATCATCGGGGAAGTCGATGGCAACAGGTTGCGTCACATCACTTGGCATCTGCTTGGTGGCGAGTCCAAGGAAACGTCAAGAAGTGGGCCGGATCCGTTCGGGGTCCCGGGGCGGGTCGGCGTCAGGCCTGCTCACGGACTGTGCGCACGTCCTCGAGGAGACCCGCCATCCCGAACTCGGCCGCCCGGGCACCGATGTCATCGAGTTCGTCGAGATGTCGTTCGGCCGGTGGACGCAGTTGCCACTGCAGAAGTTGGCAACGGAGGACGGTCGGTTGCCCGCCGTTGCGCTCGGCGACCTCGGCCGCGACCGCCACTGCCTCGGTTGCGGCGGCGGTGTCGCCCAGCAACATGTGAAGCCTGGCGAGGGCGAGGTCCACCGGGCCGACGGAACCGAGCTGACCGATCACGCCGATGCACCCGGTGAAGGGTTCGAGTTCGGCGATGAAGTCTGCGGCGAAGTCGGTCAGCTCGAACTGTGCCACCAGGTGGGCGAGAGCCGTCGCGTGACCGAGCGTGTGCCACACATGTGCGCCGCGGGTGTCCTGCCGCTGCCGGATGAGCTTCTCGGCCAGGTTCCGGTCGACCGGAGCACCGGGGACGGTGGCCAAACCGGCCGCGATGACGCCGATCATGTCGGTGTCCTCGGCGCTGGCCGCCACACCCTCGATCAGATCGCGGGCCATCGACGCCTCGTCTTCGGACAGATGGCCCTGCTCGCGGCGCAACCCCATCAAGGACATGTTGGACTGTCCGGTCACGTAAAGCTCGGTCTGCTCGTGGACACGTTTGGCGATGGCCCGGTGCCGGGTGGCCCGTTCGAAGTCGCCGTCCCAGACCGCCACCACCACCTCCATCCAGCGAAGCTGTGCGCGCAAGATCGGCAGGTTCAGCTCCTCGCTGCCGTTGATCGCCTGGAGCAGATGGCCCCGGACCGCGTGCACGTCGCCGAGGGTGAACGCGGCCATGGTCGCGATCGAGTGTGCGATCACGGTGTCGAATCGGGCCTGACTGTGCGCAAAGGTCAGCAGGTCACCGATCGTGGCGATGGCTTCGGCGGCATGGGTGGCGACGCCGGAGAAAGTGATCAGCCGGGCCATCATCACCTCGGCCGTGATCTCGGGATCGTTCGCGATGGCCGCGAAATGTTCTGCGCGGACGATCAATTCGGGCGCCAGCGTGGGGTCGGGATGATAGCTGTGCCCGACACACAGAGCTCCGAGAACCTGTGCACGCGCGGAAGATTCGTCCGCGACGATCTGTTCGGCGCGAAACAGCAGGGCCAGCAACGGCGCGGGGTCCTTGCCCGGGGTGACCCACGGCCACCCGCCGCCCGAACGCAGCAGCGAACCGGCCAGTTTTCCGATGGTCGCGGTCTTCTCGGTTCGGATGGCCATGGCCAGTTCCGTTTCGACCGTGTCGAGTACGGTCTGGCCACGGCCCGAGCGTGACAGTGCCTCGAGATAGGACACGGTGAGGCCGTCCCGCTCTGCGTCGTCCTGATCGCCTGCGGGCAACAGGTCGTAGGCCACCAGTGCCTGATGCCACCAGTTGGCCGCGGACTCGGAGTTCCATCGCTCGGCGGCAGCGGTGGCCGCCGCGATGCATGCCGCAACCGCGTCGCGGGCCTCCACCAGAGGCAGCGCGGCCATGAGATGTTGTGCACGCCTGCCCAACACGTCCGAGCCCGATGCACCTTCGAGTACCTCGCCGACCTTGGCGTGCGCGCGTTTACGACGCAGCGTCGGCATCTGGGCCAGCACTTCCTCGCGAAGCAATCCGTGGGCGAACGCATAGCCGTCGGTGCCCGGGGCCGCGGCGATGATGCGGGCATCGGCGGCCTCGTCGAGATGGTCGGCGAGCGAGTCGATGTCGAGACGGGTGGTGGCCGAGAGAAGCGCCACGTCGATCGCGTCGCCGATGACTGCGGCCATCCGGAGCACCTGCAACACAGCAGGATCGAGGCCGGCCAACCTCAGACCGAGGACGGACCGGACTGCTTGCGGCAGTTCACCGGCGTCGCGTTCGTCCTTGGACAGGCGCGCGTATTCGGAGACGAACAGCGGATTGCCGCCCGTGCGCCTGATCAGGCGGGAGACCTCCGTGTCGGACAGGGCTTCGTCGGCGATCTCATTGGCCAGTGTCGCGGCATCGTCATCGGCCAGTGCCGACACGACGATCTGACGGTTGCCACCTCCGCGGGCGACCGCGCTGAGGAGCCGGCCGAGCGCGGTCCCGTGCTCGCCCTCGCGCAGAGTGATGATGAAGCCCACCGGGTGCCCGTGCACAGCGGTCGCCATGGAGGCGAGCGCGCCCACCGACATCGCGTCGGCCCATTGGGCATCATCGATCACGACCGCCAGAGGTGTTGTCGCCGAACTCTGTTCGATGACGCGCTGTACCCGGTCGTACGTGGTGAAGCGGGCGGTGTCGGCGTCCACGCCGTCCTGGGTGGTGAGGATCTCGGCGGGGTCGCAGCCCAGCGCCTCGACGAGCTGACGGGCGGGCCACCAGGCGGGGGCGCCCTCCTCGGGATTGCGAGCCCACACAGCGCGACCACCCAGGGCCTGCATCCGCTGGGCGGCCTCGTGGGCGAGTCGTGTTTTTCCGATGCCCGGCGGGCCGATCAGGATGAGCCAGCGCGTGTTCCCCGCGACCACCTCACCGAGCAGCCGGCCGATGTGGTCGATCTCGCGCGTGCGGCCCACGAGTTTGCCGTTCGATGCGGCAGTAGAGGCCGGGGCCGGCTGATCCGGGACCGCCTCGGGTACGGGTGAACGGATCTCGCTGGCCCCGGACCAGCTGGGTTTACGGGGCCACGCGGCCAACTCCGGGTCGTGGCGCAGGATCGCACCTTGCAACTCGCGCAGTTCGGAGCTCGGTTCGAGTCCGAGATCGTCGTCGAGTCTGCGCGCGTGTTCGGTGAACACATCGAGGGCTTCGGCCGAGCGGCCCGCCCGGTGCAGCGCCATCATGTGCAGCCAGCAACTGCGATCGCGATAGGGCTGCTCGGTCTGCAGTGCCACCACATCGGCGAGTGCCTGGGGAACGCGCCCCAGCGCCAGGAGCGCGGTGATCCGGTTCTCCCGGCACCCGCTGCGGAGTTCTTCGAGTCCGGCCGCCTCGGTCTGAACCCAGCTCTCGTCACCGAAACCGTCGAGCAGCCGTCCGCGCCACATACCGAGAGCACGATCGGACGTCTCGAGGGCCGGCGCCCAGTCCTCGCGGTCGGAGGCCTGGCGGGCCGAATTGGCGAGGTCCAGGAACTCGTCGATGTCGAGTTCGGAATCGTAGATCTCGAAGATGTACCCGTTCGACTGTCGCCGGATGGGGGAGGTGCCGACCGCGTCGTTACGCAGCGCCCGGCGCAGATTCGAGATGTAGGCCTGCAGGCTGGACGTGGCACTGGGCGGCGCGTCTTCTCCCCAGATCGCGTCGGACAGCCGGTCGATGGAGACGACGGTGCCGCGATTGAGGAGCAACAGCGCCAGCACCATCCGCTGCTTGGGCGACCCGAGTTCCACGACCTGCGAGTGGTCGGCGCGACGGACCACGGACAGCGGTCCGAGCAACTGATACCGCATCGCCTGCCTTCCGGTCCGGGCCGCGTGCTACAGCGTCACCCGAAATGAGAGCTTAGGCGATCGGTCGATCTGGCGTGTCCTTGCCGAGCAGGTTCGAGCCAGCGGGAGGCGAAAGTCTCAGAAACTGGTGCCGAGCAGTGGTTTGCTGGAGGTGGGAACCCGTCGGCGTCCAGAGCCGGCGGACCGTTTGGAGCCGACGACACGGCACACCAGGTAGATGACAAAAGAGATGGTGGTGACGAAGGCGGAGACGGGCAGACCCGGCGCGAGCGACAGGACGATACCGCCGACCGCGGCGATCTCGGCGAACAAGATGGACAACCCGAGCACCACCGTGGGGTTCGACGACACACGCATGGCGGCTGCGGCCGGGGTGATCAGCAGCGACATCACCAGAAGGGCGCCGATGATCTGCACACTCTGGGCCACAGCTGCGCCGAGCAGCACCGCGAACACCACCGAGAGCAGCCGCATCGGCACTCCACGGGCCTCGGCCACGCGGGGGTCGGTGCTGGCGAACAGCAGCGGCCGATAGATGACAGCCATCGCCGCGACCACGACGACAGTGGTGATGACCACGGCCTCGGCGCCTTGGGTGCCCGCATTGATGGCCTGTCCGGCGAGCAGGTTGAATCCGGTTCCGATGCGTCCCGGGTTCAGCGCGATGAACAGCACCGCCAGTCCGAGACCGAATGCCATCACGACGCCGATCACCGAATCACGTTCGCGCACACGGTTACCCAGCAAACCGAAGATGACGGCCGCGACGATCGCCCCGATCACTCCGCCGAGGTTGACGCTGAAGCCGAACAGCAGAGCAGCAGCGGCTCCGGTGAACGACAACTCACTGGTGCCGTGGACGGCAAACGACATCTGACGGCTCACGACCATCGGGCCGAGGACGCCGCCGAGGATGCCGAGCAGCGCGGTCGCCACCAACGCCTGCTGGACGAAGTCGTAGGAGAGCAGGTTCATCGTGGCGTCGAAGTCGAAGAAGTCCGACCACTGGGCCTTCATTCCTTCACCTCGACATCGCGGGTGGACAGGTGGTCGAGGTCACCGCTATCACCGTGGCAGGCGGATTCGTCGGCGCCGACGACGATCAGCCGGCCCTGCACCTCCAGGACATCAACACGCGTCTGGTACAGCTCGCTGAGGGTTTCCGACGTCATCACCTGCGCCGGTGTCCCGATGCGGAACCGGCCGTCGACGAGGTACACGACCCGATCGACGTACGGGAGGATCGGGTTGATCTCGTGGGTGACGAACAGGACAGCGGTTCCGTGGTCGCGGCGACGGCGATCGATCAGCGCGGCCACCCGGCTCTGGTTGGCGGGGTCGAGACTGAGCAGCGGCTCGTCGCAGAGCAACACCGAAGGATCGCCCGACAGTGCCTGCGCAACCCGAAGCCGCTGTTGTTCGCCACCGCTGAGCAGTCCCAACGGGGCGTCGGCGAACTCGCGAGCATCCACCTGGGCGATCGCATCGTCGACAAGAGCGTTGCGGCGCTTGCGGTTTCGCCACCCGATACCCCACCTCTGCCCGTCCACGCCGAGACCGACGAGATCCCGGCCACGTAGCGGCACACCCTCATCGTGGGTCTGTTGCTGCGGGATGTACCCGATGGTGCTGTCGCCGGCCCGCAGGCTGCGGCCTTGCACCGCAACCGTTCCCGCGTTCAGCTGGTACTGGCCCAGCAGTGTCTTGAGCAGAGAGGTCTTGCCCGACCCGTTGGGCCCGAGGATCGCGATGAATTCGCCGGGGGCCACGGTCAGGTCGAACTCGTCCCACAGCACCCGCTGCCCGAACTTCAGGCGTGCGCCGCTGATCGTGACGGCGGCACCGCTGTTGTCCAGAAGTGATGCCGGTTCGGGCTGGGTCATGAACTGCGCTAACTGCTTGGTGTCGGTCTGGTCGATCACGAGGTCGATCAGGGAGTGGTCGTATCGGACGCCAGGGCGGACGTCAGGGTCTCAACATTAGCCTTCTGCCATTCGATGTAGTCGGTGGTTCCGGCGGGCAGGGTCTCGGTGAAGTCGACCACCGGCACGCCCGAGCTGTTCGCGATGTCGAGAAGTGCCTTGGTGCCCTCGTCAACTGCCTGCGTGTTGTAGATGAGGGCGCGCACCTGGCGTCCCCGCAGCAGATCCTGGGTGGCCGCGATGTCGCGGGCCGACGGCGACTGCCCGGCCTCGACCGCGTCCTGCAGACCGGCGGGGGTGACATCTTTGAGTCCGGCGTCGAGCAACAGGTAGTAGGCGAGCGGTTCGGTCTGGGCAACCGGGGCATCTGGGTTAGCGGTCTTTATCGCGGCGACCTGGGCAGTCAGTTCGTCGAGCCGCTTGTTGAACTCGGTGACGTTGTCGCGGTAGGTCTGCGCGTTGGCGCTGTCTTTCTCGGACAGGGCCTCGGCCACCTTGTCGGCGACGAGCCCGGCGACCGCGAGATCGTAGAAGACGTGCTCGTTGGCCTCGCCCGCTCCGTGATCGTGGCCCGACTCCTCGGTGCCGCTTTCTTCGTGACCGGCTTCTTCATGCCCGGCTTCTTCGTGCCCACCCTCGGCGAGTTCGAAGGCGTTGATCACGACGGCACCGGAACTCTTGGGTGCGTCCTCCATGTAGGTGTCGTAGTGCCCGCCGTTGAGGACCACCACGCCCGCTTCGGAGACCTTGGCCGTGTCCTGTGCGTTCGGTTCGAACTCGTGCGGGTCTCCGGTGGGCGAGTTGTACAGCGACGTCACCTCGGCCTTGTCGCCGGCGACCGCAGCGGCGACCGAACCCCAGACGTCGGTGGAAGCCACGATGGACACCTTGCCGTCGGCGGTGGTGCCCCCGTCGTCCGAGGAGCATCCGGCCGCCAGGGCGGCGGTGAGGGAGACGGCGGCTGCAACCGCCAGGGGTCGGGACCAGGTGCGCATCGGGAGGTGACCTTTCACGTCGAGACGATCCCCGCCTCATCAAGGCGGGGGCTCCATCGGGTAGACGCTAATGATAACCGTTACCGACAGCCAGGCGAAATCAGCCTGGCGCCACCACGGCCGGCGTCACGAACCGTTCGATGACCGCGCGCTCCTCGGCGGCGTCGGTGCCAGGAGTTGTCAACAGCGACAAGATCATTCGTACAATGAACTGCGCTCGCAACGCTTTATCGGCGCTCGAGCCTGCGGAGTCGCCTGTGGGGTCGTCGGAGACAAACGCCGTGACGATCTTCTTGATCAGCTCGGACGACGATCCGAGTTCTGCCGCCAGGCTTGCCGAGCCGGGGCGAAACCAGGAGTGCAGCACCGGGTCGGTGCGCACTGCCTCGACCGCGGCGACGATCGCGTCGGTGGTCCGCTGTGTCGGCTCGGCGACGGCGGTCACACGCTCGGCGATCTGCCGGGAGAGCGCGCGGGCCTCGCGTTCGACAAAGGCCATCTGCAGTTCGGCGCGCGACGGGAAGTAGCGGTAGAGCGTGGCCCGCGAGCATCCGGCTGCGGCGGAGATCTGGTTCATGTTGACCGCATCCACCCCGTTCACGGCGAACAGCTCGGCCGCGACGTCGAGTATGCGGCCGGCAGCGATGGCCGATCGGCTCTCGCCCAGCCAGGACGCGGCCGTCACCGGTTGGTCCGCACGAGCAGTCTGGTCGGACGGCGTACGTAGTTGCCCTTGGCGTAGGTGATCGAATCGGCGTCGACCTCGAAGTCGGGGCAGCGCCTCAACAGCTCTTCCAGAGTCACCCGGACCTGCATCCGCGCAGCGGCCGCCCCGAGGCAGTGGTGACCGCCTCGACTGAACGTGAGTATCTGGCGGGGGTGACGATGGATGTCGAGTCGGTCTGCGTCGTCACCGAAAACCTGCGGATCGCGATTGGCCGCGCCGTAACAGAGCAAGACCTTGCGACCCGCCGGAATGGTCACAGGCCCGGCATCCGTTTGGAAATCGGTGTCGACGGTGGTGGTCCGGGCCAGGCCCTGGACCGGTGAGGTGAGACGGAGGAACTCTTCGATCGCCCCGACGATGAGCCCGGGATCGTCTGCCAGTTCGCGCCGTTGTCCGTGGTGTTCGCCGAGTAGCGCGGTGGCACCGCCCAGCACCCCGGTGGTGGTGTCGTTACCCCCGGTGACCATGGTGAAGGCGAAGGCGAGGATCGACAGCAACCCCTCAGTGTTGCCGTCCTCGCCGACTCCCGCCCTCACCAGATGCGACACGGTGTCGTCGCCGGGATGTTCTCGCCGATAGGCGATCAGCGTGCTGAAATACCCCATCAGCTCCACGACCGCCGCCGACGCGGCCTCGCCTGCCCGTGCCAGATCTGAGGTGTCGGCGCCGACGATCGCCTCGGTCCAGCCGTCGAACGCGCGCCGGTCCGACTCCGGCACACCCAGGTAGTGCGCGACAACCATCGACGGCAGGGGTTTGTACAGGTCCGCGACCACGTCGCCTTCTCCGGCGTCGAGGAGAACATCGAGCCGGTCGGTGACAAAACGCCGCACCGCGGGCTCGACGTCGGTGACCTGCTTCGGGGTGAACCCGCGGGCCACCAGCTTGCGGAAGTCGGTGTGCGCAGGCGGGTCCTGCATCACCATGGGCGGATTGTCGGCGAGGCCGAGGCTCTCGAGTTCGCCATAGGTCACGGTGAGGCCTGCGGTGGAGGTGAAGGTGCGCCAGTCGTCGGCGGCGCGGGTGACGTCCGCGTGTCGGGTGAGTACCCAGAAGTCGCGGTCGGGACGGTCGGTACGGACGCGATGGACCGGATCGTGGTCACGCAGAGCCGTGTACATCGCCCAGGGTTCACGCCATGTCTGCCCAGAACGCAGGGTGAACTCGGCTGGATATGACACATTGGCCCGCATGTCTCAACACTGAGACACTTGGGCCAATGTGTCAACCCTTTGTGGTGTCAGGCTCCCGAGGTGTGCGGCATGAGCGCACCCGGCGGGATGTGGCCGAACTTGCCGGCGTTGAAGTCGTCCATCGCCTCGATGAGTTCGGCGCGGGAGTTCATCACAAACGGCCCGTACTGGAACACCGGCTCACGGATCGGGCGTCCGCCGAGCAGCAGCACCTCGAGCGCGGGGCGGTTCGAGTCCTGTTGCTGCGCAGCCGAGATGGAGATCCGGTCGCCGGGTCCGAGGACTGCGAGCTGACCCTGCTGGATGGGATTGCCCAAGGGTCCCACGGTGCCGCGCCCGGACAGGACGTAGACGAGTGCATTGAAGTCGCGGTTCCACGGCAGGTTCAGGGCCGCGCCCGGCTCGATGGTGGCGTGAGCCAACGTGATCGGTGTGTGGGTCGACCCCGGGCCGGTGTGACCATCGATGCCGCCTGCGATGATCCGCACCAGCGAACCCCCGTCGGGCGAACTCAGCAGGGTGGCCTGGTTGCCTTCGATGGACTGGTAGGCCGGGGTGGCGAACTTCGCCTTCTTGGGCAGGTTCACCCACAGCTGGACCCCGTGGAACAGTCCACCACTCTCGACCAGTTCTGCGGGCGGTGTCTCGATGTGCAAGATGCCCGACCCGGCCGTCATCCATTGGGTGGCGCCGTCTTCGATCAGGCCGCCACCGCCATGGGAATCCTGATGGGCAAACCGGCCGTCGATCATGTAGGTCACGGTTTCGAATCCGCGGTGCGGGTGCCAGCTGGTCCCACGCGGTTCGCCGGGCTCGTATTCGACCTCGCCCATCTGATCCATGTGGACAAAGGGGTCGAGGTCGGTCTTGGAGACGCCGGCAAAGGCCCGCACAACAGGGAATCCCTCACCCTCGTACCCACGCGGGCCGGTGGTCACCGACCTGACGGGCCGCTCGGTGTCCGTGGCGACGGGGCCTGCGATGCGGGGCAGGGTCAAGGTATCGGCTGTGACGGCGGGCATGACGTGCTCCTTAGATGGAGGTGATTCGTACAGCCAGTGTAACCGGACCGCGGTCCGATTCATTCCGTGACCACGGTTGCTGGTCCGTGCCCCCTGAGCCACACCATTAGTGTGGACTCATGGGCACCACCATGGGCCAGGTCGAGGCACCCGACGGCACGCGCATCAGCTATCGGGTCGCCGGGCGGGTCGCCGACGCAGACAGCCCGGCACTGCTGCTCATCCACGGTTGGGCACAGTCATCCACCTGCTGGGGCGATCACCTACTCGAACTCCTCGGGCGCGAGCATCGGGTCATCGCGATGGATCTGCGCGGGCACGGCGAGTCCGGCGTACCCCCGGGTGCGACGACCGCCGAGAACTTCGGACCGGCGCACTTTGCAGGTGATGTCGCTGCAGTGCTCGCCGCCGAGGTCGGGCACGGCCAGCCGGTGTTCCTGCTCGGCTGGTCGTACGGCGGGCTGGTCGTGTGCGACCACCTCGCGACCCTGGGGCGGGCGTCGGACACCGTTGCAGGTGTTGTCCTGGTGGGAGCGACCACCTCGATGGGGCGGGGTAAGCCCGGTGGCCGGATCGGGCCTGCGATGCGCGCCGCATTGCCCGATGCGTTGTCCGACGATCTGAAGGTGGCGGTGGCGGCGCTGTCCGACTTCGTCGCCGCCGTGACACCGCTCGGCGACGGTTCCACCCTCCAGCGGTTCCTCGGCACATCGCTGGCCACGGCGCCCGCAGTGCGCAGCGCACTGTTCGGCCGCGGCGCCGACCACGACGTTGTCCTCGCGGCTCTCGATGTGCCCGCACTGGTCATCCACGGCACTGCCGATGCGGTGGCCGACATCTCGTGCGCCGAACACGCCACGTCTCTCATCCCGGCAGCCACCGCGGAGTTCTGGGAAGGCGGTGGTCACGCACCGTTCGTCGACGATCCCGACACCTTCGCGCGTCAGGTGGAGGGCTTCGTGGCCGAGTCCATCCGGTCCTACGACCCGGCCAGGGGAGTCCGGTCGTGAGTCCGGCCGTCGGTCCCGCGGTTCCGCGGCGGGTGGCGCTGATCTCGGTGCACACGTCCCCGCTGGCCCAACCCGGGGTCGGAGACGCCGGCGGGATGAACGTCTACGTGTGGCAGACCGCCAAACGTCTGGCGCAGCGTGGTGTCGAGGTCGAGATCTTCACGCGCGCGACATCATCGGCCGATGATCCCGTGGTGGAGGCGGCCCCGGGGGTGACCGTGCGGAACGTGGTGGCCGGTCCGTTCGAGGGGCTGGACAAGCGGGACCTGCCCACACAGTTGTGTGCGTTCACGGCGGGTGTCCTGCGGGCCGAGGCGGGACGGCCGGTGGGCTACTACGACCTCGTCCACTCGCACTATTGGCTGTCCGGACAGGTCGGCTGGCTGGCCCGCGACCGATGGGCAGTACCTCTCGTGCACACCGCGCACACTCTCGCCGCGGTCAAGAACGCGTCGCTCGCCGAGGGCGACACCCCCGAACCGCCGATGC
Source organism: Williamsia sp. D3 (assembly GCF_000506245.1). Taxonomy (NCBI): domain Bacteria; kingdom Bacillati; phylum Actinomycetota; class Actinomycetes; order Mycobacteriales; family Nocardiaceae; genus Williamsia; species Williamsia sp. D3. The sequence goes on from NZ_AYTE01000032.1 coordinate 96,450, forward strand.
GGCAGGTGGGTGAGCAGCAGGTCGTCGATGAGGCCGACCGTCTGATCGTCAACACCGAAACCGAAGCGCAGCAACTGATCTCGATCCATCACGCGGACCCGTCGCGGATCGACGTGGTCACCCCCGGTGCTGATCTCGAGTGTTACACGCCTGGGCCGCGCATCGACGCCAGGCTCGACCTCGGACTGGACCCTGACGAGGTGGTGGTGACGTTCGTCGGCCGGATCCAGCCACTCAAGGCTCCGGACGTGTTGCTCCGGGCCGCGGCGCCGCTGATCCGTCGCGGACTCTCGAACGGACGAAAACTCCGGGTACTGGTGGCCGGTGGGCCGTCAGGCTCCGGGTTGGAACGCCCCACGTCGCTGATCGAGCTCAGCCGTGACCTCGGCATCGAGTCGTCCGTCACGTTCATCCCGCCGCAGTCGCCCGAGTCGCTGGCCAAGGTGTATCGCGCATCGAATGTGGTTGCGGTGCCCAGTTATTCGGAGAGCTTCGGATTGGTTGCCATCGAAGCGCAGGCGGCCGGGATACCAGTGCTCGCCGCGGATGTCGGCGGGCTGGGGGTGGCCGTCGACAACGGCGTCAGTGGTGTCCTGGTGGACGGGCACGGGATCGACCGCTGGACCGGGCAACTCGACCGTTTGCTGGGGGACGAAACCGCCCTCGCGGCAATGGGAGAGGCCGCGCACCGGCACGCCCAGAACTTCTCGTGGGATCACACCGCGGATCAGCTGCTGGACAGTTACGGGAGGGCCATCGAGAGTTTCCGGCGAAATCGCGTGCAGGTATCGAATGCGTCCGATCCGGGTACAACCCAGTCGCTGGGCAACCTCTCAGAAGAAACCACTCCGCAGGCAGTCGTGGCCGAACCCGAAGCTCGACCTCTGGCCCGGATGGCACGCCGGTTCGCCGGACGAAGAAATGGGGCACGAACATGACATCACAGATCACCTCAGAGCTCGGTTCGACGATCGACCAATTCCTCACCCAGCGCGAGATGACCTTCAGCCGTAAGGATTCCGGCGGCAAGGACGCCGACTACTTCGTGGTGGATCTACCGGGTGAGAAGAAACTCAAGACCGCGGTGCTGCTGACCGTGGCCCCACACGGACTGCGGATCGAGGCGTTTGTCTGCCGCAAACCCGACGAAAACCACGAGGGCGTCTACCGCTGGATGCTCAAACGCAACCGACGGCTCTACGGCGTGGCGTACACGCTCGACAACTCGGGCGACATCTACCTGGTCGGCAGGCATTCGGCGGAGTCGATCACCGACGCCGAACTGGATCGGTTGCTCGGGCAGGTCCTCGAAGCGGCCGACGGCGACTTCAACGTGCTCTTGGAGATCGGGTTCATCACCTCGATCCGGCGTGAATGGGCATGGCGGGTCTCGCGCGGTGAGTCGCTGAACAACCTCAAGGCGTTCGAGCACCTCATCGACGGTGACGGGTCAGACGGGGCACCTGGTCGATCGGTGCCGTCGCACAACGGCAACGGCGGCGCGCCCCGGTCGCACGGTGACCGTGCCCGCGGTGAAGGCGGTGCACACCTTTCCGGGGGCGATGGGACGCCCTCTGCCGGTGGTGCGCCGATCGGCGGCGTGGAGAAGGGTCGCGAAGAGGGCGACAACGGCCGGCCGCAGGCATTCGATGCGGCAACCCCGTCGTCGGACGTCGGTCTGGACGACTAACTGTCCGATTCTGCAGACCCTGACAACCGGCATTGCTACTGTTGTTGACTGATCGTCAACAACAACGCCGGAGGCCGAAGAATCATGAGTTTCAAGAGTCCCTTTCCCCCTGTGGAGATCTCCGAGGATTCGATCTACGAGACGTTGTTCGGGTCGATCAGCGAGGAGGACCTGGATCGGACCGCGCTGATCGACGCCGGCGCCACCGAGGGCACCACCTACCGAGAGCTGATCGGCCGGATCAACGCCTTCGCCGGAGCGCTGGCAGCGCGTGGCATCGAGGTGGGCGACAAGGTTGCACTGCTGTCGCCGAACACCTCGGCGTTCGCGTTCGTGTTTCACGGCATCCTGCGTGCGGGCGCCACTGCGACCACCGTCAACGCGCTGTTCACCGCGCCCGAGATCGCCAAGCAGCTCACCGACTCGGGTGCCAAGATGCTCATCACGATCACTCAGCTCGGTGACCAGGCCAAGGCGGCAGCAGCGCAGGTCGGTCTGCCCGAGAGCGCGGTGATCTTGCTGAACGGGCCCGGAGAGGCCGAGAGCCCTCACCCGAACGCGCTCGATCTGCTGGGTGCCGGCCTTGCGGCTCCGGACGTCAGCTTCGACCCGGCCACCCATCTTGCTGTCCTGCCGTACAGCTCGGGCACCACCGGCAACCCCAAGGGCGTGATGTTGACCCATCGCAACCTGGTCGCCAACGTGGCGCAGAGCCAGCCGCTGCTGAACATGTCCCACGACGACTCGGTCCTCGCGGTGCTGCCGTTCTTCCACATCTACGGGATGACGGTGCTGCTCAACCTCGCGCTGTACAACCGGGCGAGGCTCGTGGTGATGCCCCGTTTCGATCTGGTGCAGTTCCTCGAATCCATCCAGAACTACAAGTGCAGCTATGTGTTCATCGCGCCGCCCGTAGCGGTTGCGCTGGCCAAGCACCCGCTGATCGACGACTACGACCTGTCGTCGGTCAACACCATCATGTCGGGTGCCGCGCCACTGGACGAGGTGCTGGGCAATGCTGTCGCCCAGCGCCTGAACACCCGGGTCATTCAGGGCTACGGCATGAGCGAGCTGAGCCCGGTCAGCCACGCCATGCCCAGCAAACCCGGCGACGGCCCGGAGGCGCCGCTGTCGTCGTGCGGTTGGCCCATCCCGAACACGGTCAACAAGATCGTCGATCCTGCCACCGGCGACGAGATCGGCATCCCGGCCGAAGGACTCAGCGAGCCGGGTGAGCTGTGGGTGGCGGGTCCGAACGTCATGGCGGGCTACCTGAACAACGACAAGGCGACAAAGGAGACCATCGACGACGACGGGTTCCTGCACACCGGTGACATGGCGCGGGTCGATGCGAACGGCTGCGTCTACATCGTCGACCGGCTCAAAGAACTCATCAAGTACAAGGGCTACCAGGTGCCGCCCGCCGAACTCGAGGCGTTGCTGCTCACCCACGACGATGTCGCGGACGTTGCGGTCATCGGCGTGATCGAGGCCGACACCGGCGAGGAGATCCCGAAGGCGTTTGTGGTCAAGCGCGAAGGCTCCGATCTCACCGGTGAGCAGGTGATCGAGTTCGTCGCCTCGCAGGTTGCTCCGCACAAGAAGGTCCGCGAGGTGGAGTTCATCGACGCCATCCCGAAGAGCGCGGCAGGCAAGATCCTCCGCAAGGATCTGCGCAAGCCCGCCTGATCCGTCTGGTCCCGGCGTCTCACAGCGTCGCCAGAGGGCTTTACCAATACAAAAGACGCTCCACCGGCCGGTGGAGCGTCTTTTGTGTATTCGGTGGATATCTAGCGTTAATCGGATGTGGCGGCGACCTTTTCGCTTGAACGGTTCGCCTCCACCGCGCCGGCGCCGGCGTGCCGGACGTGCTTGCTGGGGATGACAAGCGCCAGCAGCGCGGCAGCCAGAGCAGCGAGGCCGCCGACGATGAACACCAGCTGGAAGCTGGACTCGGCCGGCACAGAGGCAGTCGGGCTGAGGTCGATCACGGAGCTGGCGAGGATGGTGGCCATCAGCGCCGACGCGATCGCCGTACCGATGGATCGCATCAGCGAGTTGAGGCTGTTGGCGGCGGCCATCTGGTGCAGTGGTGCGGCCGACATGATCAACGCCGGCATGGCCGAGTAGCCGATTCCCACGCCTGCGCTGGCGATCACCATGGCCACACAGATCTGCCACGGTTCGGCCATCAAGAAGATCGAGAACAGGTAACCCAGGGCGATGATCACCGAACCGATTAGCAAAGTGAACCTCGGACCGATGTGAATGTTCAGCCGGGCCGAAACCGGCGAGAGGAACATCATCATCAGTCCTCCGGGGGCCAGCAGCAGGCCGGTGGCGAGGATGGTCTGTCCCATCCCGTACTCCACGACGCCCGGGATGTGCGGGATCTGCAGCAGCTGCGGCGCCGCCAGGCTCATCGCCATGAGGGCGAATCCGATCAGCACCGACGCCGCGTTCGTCAGCACGATGATCGGCTGCGCCGACGTGCGAAGGTCCACCAGGGGCGTCTTGATGCGAAGCTCGAACCAGCCCCAGAGGACCAGGACCACCAGCCCGGCTCCGGCCAGGCCAAGCGTCAACGCACTGGTCCATCCCCAGGTGTTGCCCTTCGACACGGCGAGCAGGAGCGCGACGAGGGCAGCGGTGATCCCGATGGCCCCGACGACGTCGAAGGTGCCGGGGGAGCGGACCGGTGATTCGCTGACCAGGATCAGCACCAGGAAGAAGGTGAACGTGGCGAGCGCGCCCGACGTCCAGAACAGGACGTGCCAGTCGAAGGTCTGTGTGATGTATGCGGCGACCGGTAGTCCGATCGCGCCACCCACACCGAGGGTCGCCGACATCGTCGCGATGGCACCGGGGACCCGGGCCGGTTCGAGCTTGTCGCGCAGCAGGCTGATGCCACACGGGATGAGGCCCATCGCCAGTCCCTGGATGCCGCGTCCGATGATCATCGGGAGCACCATCGAGGTGAGCGCACAGATGATCGAGCCGAGAACCATGGCGGCGATACACGACAGGATCACCACGCGTTTGCCGAACATGTCGGCGAGGCGGCCCGAGATCGGCATCGCGATCGCGGCCGTCAGCAAGGTGGCGGTGATGACCCAAGAGGCGTTGTCGGAGCTGGTGTCGAGGTAGCCGGGCAGCTTGCCGACGATGGGCACGACCAGCGTCTGCATGAACGATGCCAGCAACCCCCCGAAGCACAACACCGCGATGAGCAGGTTCGGGTTGGGATTGGTGTTCGACTCACGTTTCATTACTTGCATCATGCATGCAAATGAGTTCGCCAAACAAATCGGACACGAGCGCTGACCTGCAGTCGGAGCCCGGATAAGGCTTGTTTGTGACTACGCCAGCATGCGGGCGCGTAAGCGATCCAGGTCACCCGCGGTCACCCGGCATGCTGCCAGATACTCGTCGAAGGTGCCGAACTTCTCCAGGGCGGCCTCGCGCGCGCTCTGCAGGTAGTCGGCCTTCACCCCGAGGAGATCATCGGAGATCTCGATTGGTTCGCCGCCCTCCGGTGGGCCGTAGATGCGCTGCAGGTGCGCGCGAAGGGCGTCGATGTCGCCGTTGCTCTCCAAGTAGTCGGCCATGATCTCGTCGGGATCCACCGCGAGCGCGGTGAGCACGGCAGCCACCACCCAGCCGGTGCGGTCCTTGCCGGCTGCGCAGTGCACCAAAACCCGCCGATCGGGGTCGCCGAGCAACTTGATCACCTGGTCAACGGTGCTCATCGCGCCGGGGAGCGCGGGCATCTGTGCGTAGACGTCGTACATGTAGCGGGTGCGGTTGGCGATGTAGTCGTCGCCCGACATCTCGTGTGGTGCCTTGCCGTCCGGCCGGAGATCGAAGGGAACGATGTGCACCTCGATCGAGTCCGGAACGCGATCCGACCCGCTCTTGTCGATCTCCGCGTAGTCACGCAGATCGAAGACATCGGTGACGCCGAGGTTGATGAGATCTTGCCCGCCGGTGTCGTCGAGGTTGCTCAGTTCTGAACTGCGGAACAGCAAACCCGAAGCGACGCAACGTCCTTCGGTGGTCTTGAGGCCGGATACGTCACGGAAATTCCACGCGCCTGAGAGCATGGCGTCAGTGTAGGGGGTCGATCCGCGCGGTGTGTTGTTGTTGTTTGGCCTCGATCGACCGATAGGTGTCGAATGCCACGACCGGCAGGTGACAAATGCTTCCGTGGCGGGCCTGTGGAAAACTACTGCCCTATGAGCAACGGAACCCTGATCTTGATGCGTCACGGTGAAAGCGTGTGGAATGCGTCCAACCAGTTCACCGGTTGGGTCGACGTTGCCCTGACCGAGAAGGGCGAGGCCGAAGCGGTACGCGCCGGCGAGCTGCTCGTCGAGCACGATCTGCTCCCCGACGTCCTGTACACCTCGCTGCTCCGGCGCGCGATCTCGACCGCTCAGATCGCTCTGGACAGGGCCGACCGCCACTGGATCCCGGTGGTGCGTGACTGGCGATTGAACGAGCGGCACTACGGCGCTCTGCAGGGTCTGAACAAGGCCGAGACCAAAGAGAAGTTCGGCAACGACCAGTTCATGTTGTGGCGCCGTAGCTACGACACCCCGCCGCCGGTCCTGGAGAAGGGCAGCGAGTACAGCCAGGACGCAGATCCCCGGTATGCGGACCTGCCGGCAGTTCCGCAGACCGAATGCCTCAAGGATGTTGTCGACCGATTGATCCCGTACTACAACGAGACCATCGTGGCCGACCTCAAGGCGGGCAAGACGGTGTTGGTGGCTGCGCACGGCAATTCGCTGCGCGCTCTGGTGAAGCACCTCGACGGGATATCGGACGACGACATCGCTGGGCTGAACATTCCGACGGGTAATCCGCTGCGCTACGACCTCGACGAGAATCTCCAGCCGGTTATCAAAGGCGGCGCATATCTGGACCCCGAGGCTGCCGCTGAAGGCGCTGCGGCGGTGGCGGCGCAGGGGAGTAAATAGCGAGCAATCGCTCTTTCTTTTCGATCGGAAATTCGCGATCAAGTGATTGCCGCATCCCGCTCTCGTACCCCTTGATCAGGTCTACCCTGGTCTCATGATGGCGCTTGCCCATCTGACCGGCGAATCCAGCTGAGGCGGGGGAGCATTGCATGGCAAATATCCGCGTGACACATTCTCAGGCCCAGGAACGGTATGAGATCTTCGACGGCGAGCAATACGTCGGATACCTCGACTACGTCAGTGAGCCCGAGCAGGTGGTGCTGACCCACACCGTCGTGCTCGATCAATTCAGTGGCAAAGGTTATGCCGGGCACCTGGTGAAGTACGTCCTCGACGATATCGAGCGCTCAGGGAAAAAGGTCGTACCGCTGTGCTCGTACGTCGGCTATTTCATCGAACAACATCCGCAATATGCGCCGATGGCCACTGAGGTCACCCGCTGATCCACCCTGGACGTCGCCTCGATCCGATGAGCCCGATCCCTTCCGATCGCGCGTGCGGGGCTGTTTCGGCGACCATCGGATGAACAGCGTCCGAACACTTGCGCGCTGACTTGTTACCGACCGTCACTGCCCAGCATTCTGCTGTGGTGTCCTGTTGCCCTGCCCGTAAGATTTGCTTGTGACCGCAATTTTCATCGCGGCAGTGGGCGTGCTGGCACTTCTTATCGGCGTGGCGGCCGGATGGTATCTGGGCCGCAGGCGCGCCGCCTCCGCGTTCTCCGACCTCGCCCGATCGGCAACGCCGGTCGAGTCCGACGTCGCACCACTTCTGCATCCGTCGTCCGCCCGGGTTCCCCGGATGACCCGGGCCACCCTGCTCGACCTGATCATCGACGGTGGTGAGACCGGCGTCGCGGTGGTCGACGACGTCCGCGACGTCGTGTTCTTCAACGATCGCGCCAACGCCCTCGGCATGGTCCGCGACCATCTCCTCGACGACGACGTGTGGGACTACGCCAGGTACACCCTCGAGAGCGGCGACACCAGCAGGTTCACCTTCGTACCGCCGCAAGGCATCGGCGCCTTCGTGTCCACCGGCCGGGGGCCGGGCCGCAAGATCCAGTCGGTCTCGTGTGTCACCGAACGGATCTCGGACGGAGACGAGCGCTACACCGTCATCTACGGCCAGGACGACTCCGAACACATGCGGGTCGAGCAGACCCGCCGCGATTTCGTGGCCAACGTCTCGCACGAACTCAAGACGCCCGTCGCCGCCATCGGGCTGCTGGCCGAAGCGTTGATGGAATCAGCCGACGACCCGTACTCGGTGGAACACTTCGGTGAGCGGGTCCGCATCGAGGCCCTGCGCATGGGCAACATGGTCTCCGAGTTGATCGCGCTGTCGCGGTTGCAGGGCGCCGAGAAGCTGCCCGACCTCGAAGACGTGGAGGTGGACGTGCTCATCGACGAGGTCATCGACCGCGCCCAGATCAACGCCGAGGCCGCCGGCATCAAACTCACCACCGACGAGGATTCCGATCTGCACGTCGACGGCGACCACACCCTGTTGCTCACCGCCCTGAACAATCTTGTTGCCAACGCAATCGCGTACTCGCCCAGCGGTACCGCGGTGTCGGTGAGCAGGCGTGTGGTGACCATCGACAACCGCCAGATGGTGGCCATCGCCGTCACCGACCGCGGCATCGGGATCGCCCCGCAACACCAGCAGCGGGTGTTCGAACGCTTCTTCCGGGTCGACAAGGCGAGGTCGCGGGCCACCGGGGGAACAGGCCTGGGGCTGGCCATCGTCAAACACGTTGCGGTGAACCACGGCGGATCCATCGACCTGTGGAGCAAACCCGGCACCGGATCCACTTTCACCCTCACCATCCCGCTGGCGACACGCACCCCGTCGCGAGCCCCCGAGTTGTCCACTGCCACAAGCGCAGAACCGACCACGCAGACCGCGGTCACCGAAGAGAGAGAACTGAGCCGTTGACACATGTGCTGATCGTCGAGGACGAGGAGTCCTTGGCCGACCCGCTTGCGTTCCTGCTTCGTAAGGAGGGATTCGAGGCCACCATCGTCACCGACGGCAACTCTGCGTTGCCCGTCTTCGAACGCGTCGGTCCCGACATCGTCCTCCTGGACCTCATGCTGCCCGGCGCCTCGGGTACCGAGGTGTGCAAGGCGATCCGCGCCAAGTCGTCGGTGCCGGTGATCATGGTGACTGCCCGCGACAGCGAGATCGACAAAGTTGTCGGGCTCGAGTTGGGCGCCGATGACTATGTGACCAAACCCTATTCGGCCCGTGAGCTGATCGCGCGGATCAGGGCGGTCCTGCGCCGCGGTGGCGATTCGGCCGAGACCGACGACCTCGACGGCGGACTCATCGAGGCCGGCCCGGTCTCGATGGACGTCGAACGCCATACGGTCTCGGCCAGTGGCCAGTCGGTGACGTTGCCGCTCAAGGAGTTCGACCTGCTCGAGTATCTGCTCCGCAACGCCGGACGGGTGCTCACCCGCGGACAGCTCATCGACCGCGTGTGGGGCGCCGACTACGTGGGCGACACCAAGACCCTCGACGTCCACGTCAAGCGGTTGCGGTCGAAGATCGAATCCGATCCCGGCAACCCGAAACACCTCGTGACGGTGCGTGGTCTGGGCTACAAGTTCGAGCCCTGAGTTCTCAGGTGACGTCTGGCAGACCGGGATCGGCGATGTCTTCGGCCTCGGGATGCTGGGCGTACTTGCGGTCGCCCTCTTGACGCTGGGTGGCCTTTGCCGTGGCCGGGTGCACCGCGACGAGGCCCAGCGCGCTGCGGCGACGGCAGACGGTGGCCAATTCGTCGTAGGCCGGTTTGCCGATCAGCGCGATCAGCTCGGGTCCATACGATTGCCACACCTGCTTCTCACCGATGTGCGCGTCGGGCGACCCCGAGCAGTACCACTTCAGGTCGGCGCCACCTGAACCCCAGCCCCTGCGGTCGAACTCGGTGATCGTTGTCTTGAGCACCTGTTCACCGTCGGGGCGTTCCACCCACTGCTCCTCCCGGCGAACAGGCAGTTGCCAGCAGACCTCCGGCTTGACCTCGAGTGGCTCGATGCCCTTGCGCAGTGCCATCGAGTGCAGGGCGCAACCCTGCCCGCCGGCGAACCCCGGCCGGTTCAGGAATATGCAGGCGCCCTTGTACTTGCGCGTCTTGATGGCGGGCTCGTCGTCCAGCTCATCCTCTTCGAGGTATCCCCGCTTGCCCAAGGGGTCTTTGCCCGAACCCTTTTCATAGAACTGCCAGTCGTCGGGCGTCAGCATGGCCGCGGCCTTGGCGAGGTTCTTGCGGTCGCCCTTGTCGGACAGATAGCGCCGTGGCTGCAACACCCATCGCTCTCGCGGCCCTCGATGATGCCCTGGCACGCCGGGGTGCCGAAGACGCATGTCCAATGCGACAACAACCAGGTGAGGTCGGCGTTGATGATGCGTTCGGGGTCGGCTGGGTCTGCGAATTCGTACCATTCCCTCGGAAAGTCCAACGGGACCTCGGGGGCGGGCACCATTTTGGAGGCTGGCTGCACAAGTATCAACGGTAGACGCACTAGGTTGTAAGCCGTGCGTTTAGGAGTCCTCGATGTCGGCAGCAACACTGTCCACCTGTTGGTGGTCGATGCTCACCGTGGCGGTCACCCGACCCCGATGAGCTCGACCAAGTCCACTTTGCGGCTCGCCGAGCAGATCGACACCGATGGGCGGCTGTCCGATCCCGGTGCAGACAGCCTGGTGGAGGCAGTCGACGAGTTCACCAAGATCGCCTACACCTCGGGCTGCAAGCAGGTGATGGCGTTTGCCACCTCGGCCGTCCGTGATGCCACCAACTGCGATGACGTACTCAACCGGGTCGCCGACGAGACCGGTGTGCGCGTGGTTGTGCTCTCCGGCGTCGACGAAGCGCGACTGACGTCGCTGGCGGTGCGCCGCTGGTACGGATGGGGCTCGGGCCGAATCGTCGCCCTCGACATCGGCGGTGGGTCACTCGAGTTGTCCAACGGCGTCGACGAGGAACCCGACGTCGCGTTGTCGTTGCCACTGGGCGCCGGCCGGCTGACCCGCGAGTGGTTGTCGGACGATCCGCCCGGCCGCCGCAAGGTCGCGGTGCTGCGTGACTGGCTCGACGCCGAACTGGCGCCGGCGGCCAAAGAGCTTCTCGCGGCGGGCACCCCCGACCTCGCCGTCGGCAGTTCCAAGACGTTCCGCTCGCTGGCGCGACTCACCGGAGCGGCGCCTTCCAGCGCCGGACCCCGGGTGAAGAGGACACTGACCAGCAATGGTCTACGGCAGTTGATCGCCTTCATCTCCAGGATGACCACGGCGGACCGGGCCGAGCTGGAGGGAGTGAGTGTGAACCGCGCGGGACAGCTCGTGGCAGGCGCACTGGTGGCCGAGGCGAGCATGCGAGCACTGTCGATCGATACTTTGGAGATATGCCCGTGGGCCCTGCGCGAAGGTGTCATTCTGCGCAGACTGGACCTGGAGTCCAGCGATACCGAGTTGCCGGCTGGTGAACGCTAAGGATGGTGAACTAACTCATGGCTAGAGGATCCGATCCCGATTCACGCCCCATCTCGGTTGCCGAGTTGTTGGCGCGGGCCAAGGAGCAGGACGCAGAGAACGCGGCAACCGGGTCTCAACCTGCAGCCAACCCGCCGACCGGCCGTCGCCACCGTGGAGGCAAGGGCGCGGTGTCGGTTGCCGAACTCACCGGCGAGATCCCTCGGGTGAACGATTCTGCCCCGCCGCCCAGCCGAGGTGACAACCCTGTCCCGCCACCCACCCGGGACTTCAACTCGGCAGACGTGTCCAAACGCGCGCAGGACACCGACGATGCCGCCGCACCGACGCCGGGCGAGCCCGAACGTCCTGTTCTGTCGCGCCCCCGTGATGTCGAGGCGCCGGCGGATGAGCAGCGGGCCGATGAATCATCGGAGGGGTCGGACACAGAGTCGGCGCCAAGCGGCGACCAGACCGCAGCCATGCCGGCGGCCGACCCTGGCGAGCGCGAGGACTCGCAGACCAGGTCGGGAGAGGCCCACCAGTCCGACGGGCACCCCGACGAGGAGACCACCGGCGTCATCGCCTCGGTCCAGGCGTATTCGCAGGTCGACGAGAACGACCCCGACCGCAACAGGGAAGACGGTCAGCACGACTTCCGTACCGCCGCCGAGCGCGAGGCCGACTTCCAGCGGTACCGCAACTTCGAGGACGTCGACGACTCCTCTGCCGCCCCCAAGCCGGCCAAACGCAAACGCGGTCTGTTCGGCTTCGGACGCAAGGCGGACAAATCGGCACCTGCGCCGTCGGCGCCTGAGGGGTCCGACGACCACGCCGGTGGCAACACCGACCACCAGGTCACCCAGCTCATCCCGACGGTCGATGACTCCGGCCACCCTCCGGCCCAGCCCGACGCGTCCACCCGATCGATGCCCACAGCGGACGGATCGCATCAGGCCGAGCCGGAACAGGCCGCCCCGCAACTTGCCACCGAGGCCGCCACCTCGCAGGCCACCACGCAACGTCGGGTGCAGCCTCGGGCCGTTACCTCCGGTTTGATGTCGATGACGACGAGCAGACGCAGGGGTCAGGTCCAGATCTGACCAAACGCGATGTACGGCAACCGGATCCGCGAGAGGTCGACCTCACGGGCACCGACCCGGTGGCGTCCGGCATGCGTCGGGCCTGCGTGAGGTCGGGGCCACGGAAGAACACGGACCGCTGATCCATCCGCAGGTGCACCCGAGCGCCGAAGAGACCGAGGCCGTCAAGGCGCGGCTCACCGGATCCTCCGCAGACACACCGGCCGGCGGGACGGACGCACAAGCAACCCGCGACGAGGGCAGCGCTCAGACCGCAGACGGTGATTCGCGACACTCGCCGACCGTGCAGTGGCTGATCCTGATCGGCCAGGTCCTCGCCGGATTGGCAGTGGGCGTCGCCCTCTTCTGGGGCTTCACCGAACTGTGGCGCTGGAACGTGTATTTCGCGCTCGTCCTGGCGGTCGCGGTCATCTTCGGCATGGTCACCCTGGTACACGTGGTCCGTCGCAGCCAGGACCTGATCAGTACACTCTTGGCGTTGGGGGTCGGTCTCCTGGTGACCATCGGCCCGTTGGTTCTCTTGCTCGTCGCCGGAGACTGAGAGTGCCCGAGGGGATCGCCGTGTCCGCGCAGGGTTCTCCGAAAGAGTCGATGAGAGAAGACATTGCGATCGGTCTGTCGACCGCGTCCGTGTATCCCCAGAACACCGAAGCCGCTTTCCAGTACGCCAACGATCTGGGGTACGACGGCATCGAGCTGATGGTGTGGGCAGAACCGGTCAGCCAGGACATCGACAGGGTCGCGTTCCTGTCCGACCGCTACCACCTGCCGGTGTTGTCGGTGCATGCACCGTGTCTGTTGATCTCGCAACGGGTCTGGGGTCGCGACCCCGCTGCCAAGCTGGCTCGGTCGGTGGCCGCGGCGGAGGATCTCGGCGCCGGGACCGTGGTTGTGCATCCACCGTTTCGGTGGCAGCGAAAGTACGCGGGTGGTTTCCGCGATCTGATCGATGCACTCGAGGACGACTCAGGGATCGACATCGCGGTGGAGAACATGTTCCCGGTCCGCACCGACAGGTTCTTCGGCAAGTACGAGGAGGCCGCCGGGCGGATGCGAAGGCGCGGTGGGGGACCGGGCGCGGCGGTCTCTGCCTTCGCAACGTCGATCGACCCCACCGATGACGGCTTCGCGCACTACACACTCGACCTCTCCCATGCGGCGACCGCTGGCGCGGATGCGATCGAGATGCTCAACCGGATGGGCGGTGGCCTACGTCACCTGCACCTGACCGATGGTTCGGGGGCGGCCGTGGACGAACACCTGGTCCCCGGCGACGGTTCGCAACCCTGTGTGCAAGTGTGTAAAAGTCTGGCCGCCGGGGACTTCTCCGGGTCGGCCATTCTGGAGGTCACCACGAGTTCGGTGAACACCAAGGCCGAGCGTCGTGAGATCCTGTCGCGCTCACTGGATTTCGCGAGAACGCATCTCGAGAGGCCGTAGCCGACCCATCCGGGCCGCCACCGAATCTTTCGATGGCCGTGGCCGGGATGAATGTAGAACCGTTGAAGGAGTACCGCGCACTGTGTCCGAGCCCAGCCTTGCCCGCCTGAACATCCTGCAAGAGATCACCGCTGGCAGCGGTGACCGAGTCGAGTACTCGGCTCAGATCGACCCCGTCTTCACCATCGGGCCCAAGGTGCACGGCGGCACACTGCAGATGCTCAGCGCCAATGCGGCCCTCGCCGGCTTCCGGGCCACGGCGCCGGCCGACAAGCCCGCATCCGACGATCTCGCCGCGATGGCCATCTCCACCAACTACCTCGGTGCCCCCGACCCGGCCGAGATCACGTTGCACGTCTGGGTGCGCAAGCGCGGCCGTCGGGTGTCGCTGGTCGATGTCGAGATCCATCAGAACGGCCGCAATCTGGTCCACTCGACCGTGACGGTCGGAACACCCGATGTGGACAACCACTACTCGGCCCCCACCCCGCTCTCCGCGATCCCGGCCTCACCCACCGAAGACGTCATCTGGGTCGAGAAGAGCCCGGTCGGCGAGGTCATGCACCTCTCCGCAGTGCTCGACATCGCCATCGAGGAGCGATCACTCGCGTTCACCCGCGGGGAGAAGGCCGACCCGGTGTTCCGGATGTGGGCACGGCCCAAGGAGGCCGACCCCGACGCCCTGTTCGCGATCCTCTGCGGCGACCTGAGTGCGCCGGTGGTGATGAACCTGAATCTGTTCGGCTGGGCGCCCACCATGCAGTTGACGACGTATCTGCGACGTCGGCCCGCGCCCGGATGGCTGCGTATCCAGGCCTCGAGCACCGAGGTCGGGCACGGCTGGTTCGAAGAGGACCACGTGGTCCTCGACTCCACGGGCCAGGTTGTCGTCCAATCGCGGCAACTCGCGATGATCCCGGCCGCGGGCTGACGACCACCCGGCAGCGATCCGGTCCATCGCCGGCGGGTCGTCCACACCCCGACGATCCCAGGCGACCTGCGGCGAAACAATCGGCCCCGGTGGACTCGCCAGAACACAGTGGACTCGCCAGAACACATCCACATCAGCGTGAGAAAGTGAGCAGCATGACTCAGCGAATCGCAATCATCGGCGGCGGCAAGATCGGTGAGGCGCTGCTGGCCGGCTTGATCAAGACCGGCAAGCCGACCAAGGATTTGGTCGTGGCGGAAAAGTCGACGCGCCGGGCCAAAGAGATCACCGAGGACTACGGGGTGCGCGTCACCGACATCCCCGACGCTGTCGAGGGCGCCAACATCGTTGTCCTCGCGGTCAAGCCGGGTGATGTCGACGCCGTCCTGTCGATCATCGCCGACGTCGAGGATGTCGGTGAGGCCGAGCGTCTCACCGTCACTCTCGTCGGCGGATTGCCGATGCTGAAGTACGAGAACGCTCTGCCTGCCGGCGCGCCGGTGGTGCGCGTGATGCCCAACACGCCGATGCTGGTCGGCGAGGCCATGTGCGGGATCGCGGCGGGTCGGTACGCCACCGACGAGCACGTGGCCACCGTGGTGACGCTGCTCGAGACCGTCGGCAAGGTGGTGGTCGTCCCGGAGAGGCAGATGGATGCCATCACCGCGCTGTCCGGATCGGGGCCTGCCTACGTCTTCTTGCTCGCCGAGGCGATGATCGACGCCGGCGTGTCGATGGGGCTGACGCGGTCGATGGCCACCGAACTCGCCGCGCAGACCGTGCGTGGTGCCGGCGTACTGCTGACCGACTCGGGGGTTTCGCCGGTGGATCTGCGCGCGGCCGTGACCTCACCGGCGGGCACCACCGCCGAGGCCCTGCGTGAACTCGAGCGCTACGGCATGCGTCATGCGGTGTCCGAGGCGATGCGGGCGAATGCGGCCAAGAGCGAGGCGACCGGCCGCGCTGTGCTGGCGAACATCGAGACGTCCTGAATCGTCGTCAGGCACCGCGCCGGGGCGATCTCATGCGACAAAATCGACCCAGTTACCTACACACGTCGCATTGACCCCACCCGCCACGCTAAGCTTCGGGGAGCACGTGCGTGTCTGGAGTCCGCCGGAGGGGAAGCCGAGCGGCCGCGACGCGTGCCCCGGAGGTATGAAAATTTCATGGCATCTGCAAGCAAGTCAGGTGACAACGCCGGTGGTGGAACTCAGTTCCTGACCGTCGCGGAGGTCGCATCACTGATGCGCGTCTCGAAGATGACCGTGTACCGCCTGGTGCACAACGGAGAGTTGCCCGCGGTACGCGTGGGCCGTTCCTTCCGAGTGCACGCCAAGGCAGTCCACGATTACCTCGAAACGTCGTACTTCGACGCCGGTTAGGCCTCACGAGGCATACCCGACGGGCTGGGCCGCCACGGTGGCCCGGTCCGCGTCGGCCATTGGATCGAAGACCGCCGCGGTGGATTTCGTGACGAGTACGGTGGCGCGGTAAGGTCGGTAGTCGACCCGTTCGCCTGTGTTCTGGCGTACGACGTTATGTGAGCCAGCCTCGTTGGACGGCAAAACCTTGAAGGACCATCGGTCAGATCGTGAGGAAGTTCCCACATGGGTTCAGTGATCAAGAAGCGCCGCAAGCGCATGTCGAAGAAGAAGCACCGCAAGTTGCTGCGTCGCACCCGGGTGCAGCGCAGAAAACTCGGTAAGTGAGTTTTCTTTTTCGTTCAGAACCCGCCGACATATCGGCGGGTTTTGTTTTGCCCGGATAAAGGCTGTCTCGCCTGATGTGCCCGGCGGAAAATTACTGAGCCACTGACTGGATGAAGACGGGCAAAGTTCCGTACGCTGGGCACATGGTCGAGGGTGGGGATGTGGCGGATACAACGCCGCGCGTTGTGTTGGTGACCGGCGCATCGACTTTTCTCGGCGGATATCTGACCACTCGTCTGGCGCAGAATCCCGACATCGACCGGGTGATCGCCGTCGACTCGCGGGCCCCTTCCAAAGACATGTTGCGACGTTTCGGTCGCGCCGAGTTCGTCCGGGTGGACATCCGGCGTTCGGCGATCGCGAAGGTGATCGACAAGGCCGGTGTGGACACCGTGGTGCACGCCGCGACCTCGGTGATGGATACCGTGGGTCATTCGCCTGCCATCAAAGAGTTCAACGTCATCGGCACGATGCAGCTGTGCGCCGCCTGCCAGCGCAGCCCGACGGTCAAGCGTTTTGTCGTCCGCTCGTCCGGCATGATCTACGGCGCCAGTTCGGCCGACCCCGCGCATTTCTCCGAAGACACCCATGCCCGGCGTGAGCCGACACACGGTTATGCCCGTGACCTGCTCGACGTCGAGGGTTACGCCCGAGGCCTCGGCCGCAGGCGACCCGACATGTCCGTCACCATCCTGCGGTTGTCGGCGATGCTCGGACCGCAGATCTCCACCCGCATGAGCAAGTACTTCTCGGCCACGGTGATCCCGGTGGTGATCGGTCACGAACCGCGACTGCAGTTCCTCCATGAAGAAGACGCCCTGTCGGCGCTCGAGCACGCGACTCTCGCCGGTCGCGCCGGCACGTTCAACATCGCCGCCGATGGTGTGGTGACACTCAGTCAAGCGGTGCGACGGGCGGGCCGCGTCGCTCTGCCGGTCCCGGGCCGGATGTTGGGAACGGTCGCCGGGGTCTACCGCGGCATGCGCGTTGCCCCGTTCCATGGCGATCAGGCCGACTACCTGACGTTCGGTCGGGTGCTCGACACCACCCGGATGCGCACCGAACTCGGCTTCGAGCCGAAGTACACCAGCCTGGAGACGTTCGACGACTTCTTGTCCCGAAAACCGTTGGAGCCGGTGATCTCACCGGCGGCCTGGCGGCGCTTGGAGCAGTGGATAGCCCAGGCCGCGAAGCAGCTGACGTGAGCCGGGCGACTGGAGAAGGTAAGTTCATCCGATGCCTGGCGCGGGGGCGACCATGGCGGGGACAATCGACAAATGTTCGACACGACCACGTAGGGGCGGCGGGCATCATGCTTGAGGGAGGTGGGTGATCGTGCAGAATCGGAATCGTACGTCCGACGCGCGAACGGCCAAGGTGATCCAGCTGTACTCGAGTTCGCCGGGCCCCGGTGGACAGCCGCGTCGTCGGCATCCGTCCCAGACCAACGGGCATCCAGTCAAACCTGCTGCGCCACAACAACACCCGAATCACCGCGGACATCCGAACACCGATGAGTTCGTGCAGGCGCCGGTCACCCCGATCAGCGAGGACGTGCGCGCACAGCTCGAGGCCGGACGGTTCGAGCAGGCCGCCGAGATGTCGTCGAACTTCCTGAACCTCGACGGTGTCCGGCAGACGATCGCCGACACGATCACCGGAGCCGCCGGGTACGTGCGTCAGCGCGTGACCGGTGACTACGAGGTGGACGACTTCGGCTTCGACGCCCACTTCACCGAGTCGGTGTGGCTCCCCGCCTTGCGGGTCTTGTTCGACAAGTGGTTCCGGGTCGACGTGAGCGGTATCGAGAACCTGCCGCTCGACGGTGGGGGACTCCTGGTGGCCAATCACGCCGGCACCATCCCCATCGATGCCTTGATGACCTCGGTTGCCGTGCACGACTACCACCCGAGGAATCGGCACCTGCGCGTGCTCGCCGCGGACCTCGCCTTCGACACCCCGGTCATCGGCGACATAGCGCGCCGCACGGGGTCCACCCTCGCCTGCACCGCCGACGCACAGAAGTTGCTGCGCGGCGGCGAGCTGACCGCAGTGTGGCCGGAAGGTTTCAAGGGCATCGGCAAGCTCTACAAGGACCGCTACAAGTTGCAGCGCTTCGGTCGCGGCGGCTTCGTCACCACGGCGCTGCGTGCCAAGGTCCCGATCATCCCGGTGTCGATCGTCGGGTCCGAAGAGATCTATCCGATGCTCAACGACCTGAAGCCGATCGCCCGCCTGCTCGGTCTGCCCTACATCCCGATCACGCCGACGTTCCCGCTGCTCGGTCCGCTCGGTCTGGTGCCTTTGCCGTCCAAGTGGCAGATCCACTTCGGTACCCCGATCGAGACCGGCCACTTCGACGATCAGGCCGCCGACGATCCGATGGTGGTGTTCGACCTCACCGACAACGTGCGCGAAGACATCCAGCAGACGCTGTTCCGCATGCTCAGCCGTCGATCGAGCATCTACTTCGGCTGACCCTCACCCCCACCCCCCGATGATGTGCTGTTATGGCGAACAAAACCCCAGGTGGGCTCCGCCATAAGGGCACATCATCGCCGAGGAGTTGGGTATGACGACTGTGATCGACGGACTGGACCGGCGACTGGAGCCGTGGCGCAACCACCTCGGCCCAGATTGGGCTGCTTACCGGGGTCACGCCGCACGGGTGCTGGCGTTATGCGACGAGTTACACGCCATCTCGCCGCGCGCGTCGTCATCGCCCGTGCCAAGCACCAGCGAAGAGTTCCTCACGGCCGCCGCGTTCCACGACCTCGGGATCTGGACGGCCGGCACATTCGACTATCTGCCACCATCGGCCGATCTGGCCGTCTCGTGGTTGCATGACCACGGCCGCGACGACCTCAGGACGATCGTGACGGAAATGGTCTATCACCATCACAAGGTCCGGCGTGCCGCGCCGCCGGCATCACCGGTGGAGATGTTCCGGCGCGCTGACGCGATCGACGTCAGCCTCGGTGTGGTCCGGTTCGGGGTTCCCAGACGGCGGTACCGCCAGATTTCAGAGCGGCTGCCCGACAACGGGTTTCACCGCCGCCTCATCGCACTCACGGTAGATCGCGTCAAGACCCATCCGACCTCGCCGCTGCCCATGTTCAGTTGGTGACCCGCCTGAACCCCATGATGTGCTGTTGTGGCGAACAAAACCCCAGGTGAGCTCCGCCACAAGGGCACATCATCGGGGGGCGGGCGCAGTCAGCGGCGTAGGTGGCGGACTGCGGCAGCAGCGCCACCACCGGCCGCGCCGAGCAGCACGGCTGTCGGCACGCCGATCTTCGCGGCTTTCCGGGCCGTGCGGTAGTCGCGGATCTCCCAGCCACGCACCCGGGCGACCTCACGCAGGTCGGCGTCGGGATTGATGGCCACGGCGGTGCCGACCAGCGACAGCATCGGGACGTCGTTGTGCGAGTCGGAGTACGCCGTGCAGCGCTTGAGGTTCAGACCCTCGCGGATCGCGAGGGTGCGGACGGCATGCGCCTTGCCTAGCCCGTGCAGGATGTCGCCCACCAGCCGTCCGGTGAACACCCCGTCGACGCTCTCGGCGACCGTGCCCAATGCCCCGGTCAGTCCGAGCCGGTCTGCGATGGTCTGGGCCAGCTCCACCGGTGTCGCGGTGACCAGCCACACCTGCTGTCCGGCGTCGAGGTGCATCTGCGCAAGGGTGCGGGTGCCGGGCCAGATCTTGTCGGCGATGAACTCGTCGAAGATCTCCTCGCCGAGCCGCACGAGTTCGTCGGTCTCGCGCCCGGCGATGAAGGACAGCGCCTTCTCCCGCCCCTGCGCGACGTCCTCGGAGTTCTCCCGGCCGGTCATCCGGAATTTCGCCTGCGCCCAGACGAATTCCATCACGTCGCGGTAGCTGAAGTAGTCGCGTGCGGCGAGGCCGCGGGCGAAATGCACGATCGACGCGCCTTGAACAAGTGTGTTGTCGACGTCGAAGAACGCCGCAGCTGTGAGGTCCGGCGGGACGTCGGTCGGCGTTCCGGGCTCGTCGGATTCCAGGAATGTCGAAGGCTCGCTCTCGTCGAGGCCGCGTTCCCGCAGCTTCGACGACGCGGCCCGAGCACTGGCCTCGCCGGCGAGCGACTGGCGCAATTCGGCTGCCGACTGACGGAAACGCCCGACCCGGCTCGTCAACGGGGAGAGCGGGCCGGCCGTGGAGGTGGGTCGCAGTCGCTGCCCGTGGTCGCCGGCGGGCCGGTCGTCGAGGTCGTCGTCCCCCGAATCGTCATCGAGGTCGTCATCCCTGAAATCGTCTTCGGGGGAGTCGTCGTCCGGACCGTCCCCGGGCAGCTCACGCCGTTGGTCATCAGGCCCGTGGTCGTCGCCGTGCTCGGTGCGGGAACCGGCATCGTCCTCGCCGTCGGCGTCCCCACTGCCCGGAGTTGTGCTCACTCCATCGCCTCCTGTCGGTCGGTGCCAAGCCTAGTCGCCGATGCCTGCAACACTGGCAGGGTGAGGATCACGTTGCTGTCCCGGGCGGGTTGTGCCGCCTGTGCCCGTGCCAGGGCCGATCTGCGGCCGGTTGTCGACGAGTTCGAGGTGGAGTTCGACGAGGTCGACGTCGATGCCGTCGCGGCCACCGATCCATCCCTGCGCGCCGAGTTCGGAGACCGGTTGCCGGTGATCTTGCTCGACGATCGTGAGCATAGCTACTGGGATGCCGATATTCCCAGGTTGAGGGCCGATTTGCGGGGCGCCGCCGGACACTAGTCCAGACGCATGGCCAGAAGAACCGCAGCCGAGTTTGTGAATCGATTCACAAGCGGTACCGTAATGCCTCGAGTTGGTGTTGAACCTGCCATGAGCAGGTGAAGCGCACCGGAGTCCGCAAAGCCGCGGACGATGCAGCCCAGAAGAAAGACGGACGCATGGCCAAGAGTTCGGCGGGGTTCAACGCCCAGTCCGAGATCCCCAGCGCCTCGGTCGCCCGATTGGCCACCTACCTCCACGTTCTGCGTTCGCTGAGCGAGAGCGGCGCGATGGTGGTGTCGTCCGGTCAGCTGGCCACCGCAGCGGGGGTCAACCCGGCGATCCTGCGCAAAGACCTCTCCCACGTCGGGTCGGGCGGAGTCCGCGGCGTCGGCTACGACGTCGGCCGGCTGATCGCCCGGATCGCCTTGGCCCTCGGAGTCGAGCACAACCACAACGTGGTTTTGGCCGGCGCCGGCCACCTCGGCAAGGCACTGCTGGGCCGGGTGGGATTCGAGCGACGCGGGATCAAGATCGTTGCCATGTTCGACGCCGATCCCGAGCTGGTCGGGACGACGATCACCGCGGCCGAGGGTGAGTTGGCCGTGCGGGCGCTCGACGAGATCGGCGACATCTGCCAGGAGCACGGGGTGGAGATCGCGGTCCTTGCGACCCCCGACGCCGACGCCCAGGCCACCTGCGACGCATTCGTCGAGGCCGGGGTGCACCAGATCCTGAACTTCACCGCGCTCTCGCCGCACGTCCCCGAGCACGTGTACGTGCGGCCGGTGGACTTCGCGCTCGAGCTACAGGTGATGGCCTTCAACGCGGCCCGACGGCACAATGCGGACTCCGCGGTGGTGCCACGCGAGCAGCGCAGTAGTGGACGTGCCCCGAGGAGTGGGGCGAAGACGAGAGCACGATCAGATCAGAGATCGGTGGGCGTGTGAGTATTTTCCTGTTCGGCGTTTCGCATCGCAGCGCGCCGGTACCGATCCTCGAGCGACTCGCCGTCACCGACGACGACCGTCCGAAGATCATCGACGATCTGCTGGCCAGTCCGCAGATCAGTGAGGCGATGATCGTCTCGACGTGCAACCGCGTCGAGGTGTACGCCGTGGTCGACGCCTTCCACCCGGCCCTCGAGGCCGTGGGTGAGGTCATGGGCAAACACTCGGGCATGACGGTCAACGAGATGACCAAGTACGCCTACGTGCGGTACTCCGAAGCCGTTGTCGAGCACCTGTTCTCGGTCGCCGCGGGCCTGGACTCGATGGTGGTGGGCGAGCAGCAGATTCTCGGCCAGATCCGGTCGTCCTACGCCAGCGCCGACGCGAACCGCTCGGCCGGGCGAGTGCTGCACGAGCTGGCGCAGCAGGCGTTGCGAGTGGGCAAACGCGTCCACAGTGAGACCGGGCTCGACCGCGCCGGTGCATCGGTTGTGTCGGTGTCGCTCGAACGCGCGCGGAGCATTCTCGACGGCGACATCACCTCTGCCGTTGTCCTCGGAGCCGGCGCGATGGGTGGCCTGGCCGCCGCCCACCTGGCCCGATCAGGGGTGTCGGAGCTGGTGGTCGTCAACCGCACATTCGAGAAGGCACAGCATCTGGCGGCCAACGTCACCAAGAACCACGGCATCCCGGCGCGGGCGGTGCGTTTCGACGACATGACTGACGCGCTGATCGGCGCCGACGTGCTGGTGACCTGTACCGGCACCATCGGTGCGGTTGTCGGTGTCGGTGAGGTGCATTCGGCGCTCGCCCGTCGCGAGAACAGCAAACCACTGGTGATCTGTGACCTGGGATTGCCTCGTAACGTCGATCCTGCGGCCGGTCGGCTACCAGGTGTACACATCATCGATATCGAGGGTCTGCGTGGCGATGAGGCCACCAAGGCCGCCGATGCCGACGAGTTCGCCGCCCGCGAGATCGTCCTGGGTGAGCTGGCTGACTACCTGATGCATCAGCGTCAGGCCGAGGTCACCCCCACGGTCACCGCGCTGCGACAGCGCGCCGCCGAGGTGGTCCAGGCGGAGATCCTCCGGCTCGAGAGCCGGTTGCCGGGTCTGGACGACCCGCAGCGCGACGAGGTCGCCAAGACCGTCCGGCGAGTGGTCGACAAGTTGCTGCACGCGCCCACGGTGCGGGTCAAACAACTCGCGAGCACGCCGCAGGGCGACACCTACGCCGAAGCGCTTCGCGAACTCTTCGAACTCAAGCCCGGTGCGGCCGAATCGGTGTCGGCACCGGAGGTCGGGCTCGGGGACACAGCCGGACTCGGCGACACAGACGGAAAGGCCCGGTAGGACTTGAGCACCGACGAGACGAGTCCGATCCGTATCGGCACCCGTGGTTCGCTGCTGGCCACCACTCAGGCCGGCGACATCCGCGACGCACTGATCAAGGCCGGCCACCCTGCCGAACTGGTGATCATCAAGACCGCGGGAGACCTGTCGGCCGCACCGGTCCAGCAGATCGGCGTCGGGGTGTTCACCACGGCGATCCGGCTGGCGTTGACCGCGGGCGAAGTGGACGTCGCCGTGCACTCCTACAAGGACCTCCCGACGGCCCCTGAACCCGGGCTGCACATCGCCGCCACCCCGCCCCGCGAAGATCCACGAGATGCGCTGGTCGCAGCGGGTGGCAAGGTGCTCGGCGAGCTCCTGCCGGGAGCCACTGTCGGAACCTCCGCGCCGCGCCGGGCGGCGCAGCTTAGAGCATTGGGTCTCGGTTTGGAAATCCGCCCCCTACGAGGCAACCTTGATTCTCGGTTGGGCAAAGTCGCGAGCGGCGAACTCGACGCGGTGGTAGTGGCTCGAGCAGGACTGGTACGCATCGGACGGGCCGACGAGGTCACCGAAGCGCTGGATCCGGTTCAGATGCTGCCGGCGCCCGCACAGGGCGCCTTGGCCGTGGAGTGCCGCGCAGACGATGCCCGACTGGTGAGCATTCTCGCCGAGTTGGACGATCCGTCCACCCGTGCGGCGATTGACGCCGAACGTGCAGTGCTGGGGGCCCTCGAGGCCGGATGCACCGCACCGGTCGGTGCGATGGCCGAGGTGGTCGAGTCGATTGACGAGGACGGACGCATTTTCACCGAACTGTCGCTGAGGGCGACGGTCGTGGCCGAAGACGGATCGGACGCGGTCAAGGCCTCGGTGGTGGGCCCGGTCGAACGAGCGGCCGAACTGGGCCGAGAACTCGCCGCAGAACTGCTGGATCAGGGAGCAAGACAGCTTCTCTAGAAACAGTGGGCCGAGCTACAGCCCCACGGGGCAGGAGTGCTGAGCATGAGCCGTAACAAAAAGGCCACCACCCCCGGTCGCATTCTCTTTGTCGGGGCAGGCCCGGGCGATCCCGGACTGCTGACCGTCCGCGCCCGGACCGCGATCGAGAACGCCGTGACGGTGTTCATCGATCCCGACGTACCGTCCGCGGTCGTCGAACAGATCGGTGTCGGCTGGGGTGAGCAGGCCTCATCGAAGAGTTCGTCGACCGGTGTGACCCGCTCGGGCAAACAAGACATTAGCGGCGGCGAGCAACGCGATTCGCAGGGGGGTGATCCCCAGGACGCCGACGGCACTGCCGCATCCGGGTCCGGTGCCGATTCGGCAGACGACTCGATGGGCAATGTGCGTCCCGCGCTGGGTGATCCCGCCGAGGTCGCCAAGACTCTCGTCGCCACCGCCAAGGACGGCCACGACGTCGTCCGGCT
This sequence comes from Williamsia sp. D3, assembly GCF_000506245.1. Classification (NCBI taxonomy): domain Bacteria; kingdom Bacillati; phylum Actinomycetota; class Actinomycetes; order Mycobacteriales; family Nocardiaceae; genus Williamsia; species Williamsia sp. D3. The sequence continues at coordinate 121,220 of NZ_AYTE01000032.1, forward strand.
GGTGGCAGGCGACCCTCTGACCACCGATGCGGTGCTGGCCGAGGTGAATGCCGTCGCCCGTACCCAGGTGCAGTTCGAGGTCATCCCGGGACTGCCTGCGACGGCCGCTGTGCCGAGCTACGCGGGTATGCCGCTGGGTTCGGGACACACCGAGGCCGATGTCCGCGGAGAGGTCGATTGGGCGGCACTCGCCGCCGCTCCCGGACCTCTTGTGCTCCACGCCACCTCGGGTCATCTCGCCGAGACCGCCAGTGCACTCACCGAGCACGGCCTGGCCGCGCAGACGCCCGCCGCCATCACCGTCAACGGCACCACCTGCCAGCAGCGCACCATCGAGGCGGCGCTGGCCACGCTCAACGAGAGCGGAAGCGCCCTCACCGGACCGCTGATCGTCACCATCGGCAAGGTGGTCACCCAGCGCGGCAAGTTGAGCTGGTGGGAATCGCGCGCGCTGTACGGCTGGACCGTTCTGGTGCCGCGTACCAAGGATCAGGCGGGCGACATGTCCGATCGGCTGGTCACGCACGGGGCCATCCCGATGGAGGTCCCGACGATCGCGGTGGAACCGCCGCGTAGTCCCGCCCAGATGGAACGTGCCGTCAAGGGTCTGGTCGACGGCCGTTACCAGTGGGTGGTGTTCACCTCCACGAACGCTGTCCGCGCAGTGTGGGACAAGTTCGCCGAATTCGGTTTGGACGCACGAGCTTTCAGTGGCGTGAAGATCGCCTGTGTGGGCGAGGCGACAGCGGAGAAGGTGCGCGGCTTCGGCATCAACCCCGAGCTGCTGCCCTCCGGCGAGCAGTCCTCGCTGGGACTGCTCGAGGACTTCCCGCCGTACGACGACGTCTTCGATCCGGTGAACCGGATCCTGCTGCCCCGTGCCGACATCGCCACCGAGACGCTTTCGGAGGGGCTGCGTGGCCGTGGCTGGGAGATCGACGACGTCACCGCGTACCGCACGGTCCGCGCCGCGCCGCCGCCCGCCGAGACCCGCGAGATGATCAAGACCGGTGGGTTCGACGCGGTCTGCTTCACCTCGAGCTCCACGGTGCGCAACCTGGTGGGTATCGCGGGTAAACCGCACGCCCGCACCATTGTTGCGTGCATCGGCCCGAAGACGGCCGAGACCGCCACCGAGTTCGGCCTGCGGGTCGACGTGCGGCCGGAGAACGCATCGGTGCACGAGTTGGTGGACGCGCTCGCCGAGCACGCCGCTCGCCTGCGTGCCGAGGGTGCGCTGCCTCCGCCGCGCAAGAAGGCCCGCCGCTCACGCTCGTAGGCTGGAGGACATGACCTCACCGATCGATCGTCCCAGGCGTCTTCGTACCACTCCGGCCATGCGTCGGATGGTCGCCGAAACCTCCTTGGAGCCAAGGCATCTGGTGTTGCCGATGTTCGTGGCCGCGGGGATCGACGAGCCGCGGCCCATCAGCAGCATGCCCGGGGTCGTCCAGCACACACCGGATTCACTCCGCAAGGCCGCGGTCACGGCAGTGGGATCAGGTGTGGGTGGTCTGATGCTTTTCGGTGTTCCTGCCGAGGGCGACAAGGATGCCGTCGGGAGCGTCGGGACCGATCCGGATGGTGTGCTCAATTCGGCTCTGCGACTCCTGAAGTCCGAGCTCGGCGACTCGACTGTCCTGATGGCCGACACCTGCCTCGACGAGTTCACCGACCACGGGCACTGCGGTGTGCTCGCCGATGACGGCACCGTCGACAACGACGCCACCTTGCTGCGCTACGCCGAGATGGCTGTGGTGCAGGCGCAGTCGGGCGCGCACCTGGTGGGGCCGAGCGGGATGATGGATGGTCAGGTGGCCGTGATCCGTTCGGCACTCGACGATGCGGGATACACCGACACCGGGATCCTCGCCTACACCGCCAAGTACTCGTCGGCCTTCTATGGCCCGTTCCGGGAGGCCGTCGGCTCGTCGCTGCGTGGCGACCGCAAGTCCTACCAGCAAGATCCCGCCAACCTGCGCGAGGCGATGCGCGAACTCGAACTCGACCTGTCCGAGGGCGCCGACATCGTGATGGTGAAACCGGCCATGTCGTACCTGGATGTGTTGCGACGGGTGGCCGACGTGGCCGATGTCCCGGTCGCGGCCTACCAGATCTCGGGGGAGTACGCAATGATCACCGCGGCGGCCGAACGCGGCTGGATCGACCGCGATGCCGCCATCCTCGAGTCACTCACCTCCATCCGGCGCGCCGGTGCCGACATCGTGCTGACGTACTGGGCGCACGAGGTCGCCGACAAACTCCGTTGACCGTGCCGATAACCCCGCCGACCGTGCCCACAACCCCGCTCACCGTGCCGATAACCCCGCTCACCGTGCCGATAACCGCGTCGACCGGGCCGTCAGCGTCCATTCACGGCGCATGGCCGGGCGAGCGTTGTGACGCCCGCGCGCAGCCGCTCGCCCGACCTCTAGGCTGGTGCCCATGTCCGTGACTCCACCGTCCTACAGCCAGGGCCCGTACGGCGGCTCCTCGCCCGAGTCACCGAACAAGCCGGCTCTGGCCAGCCCGATGGCCATCGCCACCGAACTGTGGGCGCTGATCATCTTGGCGCAGTGCGTGGTTTTCGGTGGTCAGTACCAAGTGGCCTTCGATGCCGCCGACGAGGTGTCCCGGGACATGCCTGAGGGTGAGCTCCCCGATGGCGCCATCTGGGTGGTGTACGTCGTCGTGGGGCTGACCCTTGCCGCGGCGTTCGGGGTGCTCGCGTGGCTCGCCCGGTCCGGGCGGAATTGGGCCCGCCTGGTGCTCGGTTTCGTCAGTTTCTATCTCGTTGTGCAGACCGTGTCGGCGTTCTTCATCGAAGAGGCCGATCATTGGACGATGATCCCGACCGTCATCGGCGGAGTCGCGGCACTCGGCGCGGGTGTCCTGCTGATGCATCGGGACTCGGACAAGTACTGCAAAGACATGGCGGCGTGGCGAAAGGGTCAGTCGCACAAGGGCGGGCAGGCGCCGTGGCCGCAGGGCCCGCAGAGTGGCTATCCGCCCAACCCCGGTTACCCGAACCCCTACCAGCAGTACCCGCAGCAGCCTATCAGCAGCAGTACTACGGGGCGCCGGGGTACCAGCAGGGTGGATACCAGCACCCCGCGGGTCCGGACAACAGTCCGCCTGTGGAGCCCGGCAACACCGATCCGAGACGTTCTGACGACGCCGGATCAGATACAGGAGAACGCAAGTGAGCACCGAGTCCGTGAACCCGGGCGTGCCCCCGAACACCGTTGTGTGGGCGTATCGGTTGTGGCTTGCGTCCGGCGTCCTGCTCGCGCTGTGGGGTCTGTTCCAGATCGCCCTGGTGCGAACCGGGACCAGCGTGGTCTTCGGGGTGTTCTTCATCCTTGTCGGGGCTGCCCTGGTGTGGGCCGGCCGGCAGGCGTACGCCGGTGACCCGCGCTGGCGGTCGGCGGTGTCGGTCCTGACGCTGATGCTCGTCGCCATCGGGATCTTCGCCTCGATGCTCTACTCGCTGCCGATGGTCCCCGCACTCCTCTTCGCGTTGATCGGACTGTCCGGTTCGCTGACCGCCAACCGCCCCACGTCCGAGCCCTGGTTCGCTCGCCGGTGTGGGACTGCCCCATGAGTGACGAGACACCCGACCACGAGGCCGAGACGCCGGAGGCCGAAGGCGAGGTCTTGTTCTACGAACCCGGCGGCAGCTGGTGGGTGGTCTCCATCGGCCCGCTCCTGTGTCTTGCCCTGCTCATCGTCGAGATCTTCGGTGAAGGCAAGGTGCACTGGCTCGCGCTCCTGATCTTCGCCGCCGTGATCGGCGGGTTCTCGCTCATCCAGGTGTACGCGGCTCGGTCACACGTCACGGTCCGGCTGACCGAGACCACCCTGCGTCAGGGCGCTCAGACCATCGCGCTCGACGAGATCGACGAGATCTTTCCGCAGAACAACAGCCCCGAACATCAGAAGTGGGAGAGCGCTCCTGCCCTCGGTGAACTTACTGCCGTGCCGCGGCGACGCAAGGGTGTGGGCATCCAGTTGCGCAGCGGCAGACTGGCGCAGGCGTGGGCCCGTGACGTCGACCATTTCCGGTCGGAACTGACCCAGGCTCACCAGGCTATCGCCCTGGGGCTCGGTCCGAAGAAGTCCACTTCACTCCAGAAACCCAAGCCGAAACCGAAGAAGTCCCCGCCACCGGTACATGGTGACGAGGACTCTTCGTAGGTACAGCTCTAGCTGAGCTGGTCTTCGACCATCGCTGTCTTGAGCAGTTCTTCTGGCACCGCGAACCCGTCGACGAGCGTGCGGGCATGCGGACGCAGTGCCGCACACAGGTCGTTGACGCCGCGGCGGATTGCCTTGGCGCGTTCCACCGAGATGTGCCGGTGCATCAGGAACCATTCGAGGTCTGCCTCGAGAGCCGAGTAGACGTAAAGGTCGCAGACCTTGCCGAGGAGTTCGGTTCCGGCCTTGCTGTCGCACTTGTCGATGGCCTCGATGAACGACTCGAGCACCACCCGTTCGATGTGCGCCGTACCGACTTTCAGCAGATGGTCCTGAGCCCCGTTGAACACCTCGAACGGGTCGGCGTCGTCGTCGGTCGCCCGACGCAAACGGTTGGCGCAGGTCCGCAGGAGATGGTCTTCGCGGTTGCGGAACAGCCGGATCTGGGTGCCGCGGTTGGTCAGCTCGGACTCTTCGGGATCTTCGCCAGAGGTGTCCATCAGGGTCTGGACCACCTGGCGCGCAGCGGACTTCTCCAGGAACACGTCGCGGGCCATCCCCGCGATGAACCGTGCCCAGCCCACGGTGTTGAGCCCGCGGACGTCTTGGGCGTACGCCGACAGCAGCTCTTTGGCGACGAGCTGCGTGAGGACCGTGTTGTCGCCTTCGAAGGTGGTGAACACGTCGATGTCGCCGCGCATGATCGACAACTGGTTCTCGTCGAGATAACCGGCGCCACCGGTGGCTTCGCGGCAGACGTTGATGGTGTGTGAGGCGTGCCAGGTGGTCATCGCCTTCAGGCCGGCGGCAGCACCTTCGAGTTGACGCTGACGATCCTCGTCGAGATCTTCGGCGGACTGCAATTCGTGCAGTTCCTCGATGATCTCGTTCTGTGCGAACGCCAGCGCGTACGACTTCGCGATGAGGGGCAACAGCTTTCGCTGATGTGCCAGATAGTCCATGATGACGATCTCGTCGTCGGAGTCCGGCTGCTCGAACTGCCTACGCACCAATCCGTATCGGGTCGCGATGGTCAGCGCTTTGCGGCCCGCGGCACCGGCCGTGGCCGCGACGCTGACCCGGCCCCGGATGAGGGTGCCGAGCATCGTGAAGAACCGGCGGTTCTCGTTCTCGATGGGCGAACTGTAGGTGCCGTCCTCGGCGACGTCGGCGTAGCGGTTGAGCAGGTTCTCGCGGGGGATGCGCACGCGGTCGAAGACGATGCGGCCGTTGTCGACTCCCGCCAGGCCGCCCTTGTATCCACAGTCGCTGGTGGTGATCCCGGGGAGATCGTTGCCGTCGTCGTCACGGAGCGGGACCACAAAACAGTGCACGCCCCGGCCGGTCGGCTCCTCGTCGGGACCACCGGTCACCAGCTGGGCGAACACCGCCGCGACCTTGGCATGCTCTGCCGCGCCGCCGATGTAGTCCTTACGTGCCAGCTTGGTGTCGGAGTTGACGACGAACTCGCCGGTGGCGGTGTCGTAGGTGGCTGTGGTCTGGATTGCCTGCACATTGGAGCCGTGTCCGGTCTCGGTCATGGCGAAGCAGCCGAGCACATCGAGATTGATCAGGCCGGGTACGTACTTCTGGTGATGGACATCGGTGCCGAGGTTCTCCACCGCGCCGCCGAACAGGCCCCACTGGACTCCCGCTTTCACCATTAGCGACAGATCGGCGTAGCCGAGCAGTTCGATCGCGCTGATCGAAGCACCGATGTCGCCGGTGCCTCCGTGCTTCTCCAGGAATCCGGCGCGGGGGAACCCGTGGCCGGCCAGTTCACGCATGATCTCGAGGATGCGAGCGCGGGCCTGGTCCAACGGGAGCGACGGGTCGGGTAGCAACTCGGAACGGTTCAGCTGCTCTCGCACCGCTTCACGGGTGGACCGCCAGCGTCCGTCGAGTGCGATGCGCAGGTTGTCGACCAGCAGCTCGGTGTCTTCCTCGGGGGTCTTCTTCTCGGGTAGATCTGCGGTTCGGACCTCGGGATCGATGTCCGTCGCCGTGAAGGTGTCCGCTTCGTTCGCCGTCATGGATCCGAGGTTACCCACGAGTAAGGACTTTGAACCGGCAGTTCCGCAAACCCCCGGGGGGCACCCGTTGGGCCGGGCCTCAGGACGCTGTGACGGTGATCGCTTCGAGCCGCTCCATGATGAACTCACCTGCGACAACCGGGGGTTGGCCGTTTGCCGCACCGACGGGTGGGCCCAGTGGGGTCACCACCGCATCGTGATCGAGTTCATAAAAGAAGATGAGCGACATCAGGTCTTCGTCGGGTGCGTCGGCCTGCGGAGGCAACACGCGGTGGCGGCCTGCCGGCCATCGTCCGCCCGTCCAGTATTCGAGGAGGTCTCCGATGTTGATGGTCAGGGCCTCGGGGTCGTAGGGGGCGTCCGCCCAGCCGCCTTCCTCGGTATAGACCTGGAGACCGCCGGACCCCGGTTCGCGGTCGAGAACGGTGACGGTGCCGAAGTCGGTGTGCGCCCCGATCCGGAACTGTCCCTCCTCGGGACGACCCACCTCGGTCAGCGCGGGGTAGTGGTTGATGTTGGACGTCCACGTGGCTCGTTCGGCGCGGCCGAGGAAGTCATGTCCGGCATCGAGCCCGAGCGACGCACTCATCAGCGCGAGCAGGTCGTCGGACAGCAGCTTCATCTGACGGCAGTACTCGGTGAACAACTTGTCGAGCTCGGGCACCTCCGCCGGCCAGACGTTCGGCGGGAACCATGCTGCGTCCACCACCGGGTCACCGGTCGGGGTCTGCGCGCCGCAGTTGTAGGTCTCCTTGAGATCGGGTGGCGTCTCGCTCCCGTCGGCAGAACCGTTGGCCTCCATGCCCGGCCCGATCCATCCGCGACCACCGACGGCCACCGCGTACCGGCTCTTGACGTCGGCCGGAAGGGCGAAGAACCGGCGCGCGGCCGCTCGGAGCTCGGCGGGAAGTGCCGGATCGATGCCGTGGCCGGTGACCAGCAGGAAACCTGCTGTCTGCAGGCTCTCGTCGACCGCCCGGCACAGTGCCTCGGCTGCGTCGCCGCCCCGGCGCCACTGGGAGATGTCGACGGTGAGAATGGGGCTGCTCATCGGCCGGTCTCCTCGGCGACGCCGATGTCTTCGTTCCACAGCCCGGGGTTGCCGGCGATGAAGTCGGCCATCATGGCCACGCACCGTGGGTCGTCGACCACGGTGACCGACACACCCAGGTCGGCAAGCCAGTCCTCGCCGCCCTGGAAGTTCCGGGTCTCGCCGATGACCACCGAGCCGATGTCGAACTGACGGATGAGGCCGCTGCAGTACCAGCACGGCGCCAGCGTGGTCACCATGATGGTCGATCGGTAGTCGCGTTGCCGCCCGGCGTTGCGGAAGGCGGCGGTCTCACCGTGTACCGATGGGTCATCGTTCTGCACGCGCATGTTGTGACCACGTCCGAGCAGTGTTCCGTCGGCGGCGAACAGTGCGGCCCCGATGGGGATCCCGCCCTCGATCAGACTCTGCTGGGCTTCGGCATATGCGGTCTCGAGCAGCGTTGCGGGCGAGACGTCGATGGAGGTGCTCATGGGGACCAACGCTGCCCGTCGTGCGCAGTTGGGGCAACTGACATAGTGTCGCGGCACCGGGGGCTACGGACGTGCAATTCGTCGGTGACGAGAGGCAAGCGACAATGGTTCTGGCGTTACATGAGGTCCTCGACCGACACCTGGCGGCAACCGATCCGCAGGTGCTCAGTGGTCACGGACGGCTCGGCAACGAGGTCCGCTGGGTGCATTCCAGTGAGATCTTCGAGATCGGTCCGCTGCTGTCAGGTGGTGAACTCCTGCTCACCACGGGACTCGGACTGGCGGGTACCGACGCCGGTACGCGTCGCCACTACATCCGCGAGCTGGCCACTCGCGACGTCGCCGGTGTGGCAGTGGAATTGGGCAGGACCTTCGACGAGGTTCCCGACGAGATGATCCGCGAGGCCTCGTCGGTGCAACTCCCGCTGATCGCGCTGCACACCGTGGTCCCGTTCATCGACCTGTGCCGCGCTGCCAACACCGACATCGTCTCGCGCGAAGTCGGGGTGCTCCGCCGACGAGGTGAACTCGACGCGGCACTGCACGCGCTGATGGCGGCCGGCGCCGGTGCCCCGGCCATCGTGAAGGCCATCGCGGCTGCCATCGGTTGCCCACTGGTGGTGTTGGGCAAGAACAATGCGCTGATGGCCGCCGAGGGTGTAGACGACGACCACTCGGCGTGGCAGGTGGTGGACGCGCAGTCCGCGTCGGTACCGGTGCAGTCGCGCGGCCAGGTCATCGCGACCTTGGTCGCCGGTCCGTCGTCGCTCGATGCGGACACCATGATGTCACTGCTCGACCTCGGTGCCGGACCGCTGGGTGTGGCGCTGTTGATGTCGCGCGAGCTCGGGGGGCTGCGCCATCGGGCCGCGGCCACTCTGATGTCCGATCTGCTCGATCGGCGGGTCGATCGCCGTCCTGATCTGATGATGCGTTCTCGGGCAGCAGGTTTCGACCCGGCGGGCGCTGTCTGCATCGTTCCGGTGGCGATCTCTGCCCCGGCGCCCCGGATGGCCGCGCAGCTGACGGCGACCGTGACCAAGAAGCTGGCCGTGCAGTCACTGCACGCCGACGTACATGCGACCTCCTACGCGCTGTTCGCCATGACCGATCAGGTTCGCGACCAGATCACCCAGGTCTGTGCAGCGTTCGCCGGAATCGTCGGTGAGGCAACGGTTGTGGTTGGAAATGCTGCGCGTGTTGATGCCCGTGACCTGTCCGACGCCTTGCTGACCGCACGGCGAGCACTCGCAATTGCCTCTGGGTCCCGGCGTGCGATGGCCCGTCACACCGATGCGGTCTCCTCGGTTCGCGCGCTCGCGGCGGAACTCGCGGTGGAGACTCTCGACGCCGCGGTCCGCGACGACCTGGTGACCTCTGTCGGGCCGCTGGTCGAATGGGATCGGACCCACGGGTCAGAGCTCACCCACACCCTCGAGGTGCATCTTCGGCATGGTTGCAGCGCAACACGATCCGCGGTTGCCCTGCACCTGGGCAGACAGAGTCTGTATCAACGCCTCGAACGGATCCGGGAGCTGTTGGGATTCGATTTCGCTGCGCCCGAGACGTACCCGTCTGTGTTGCTGGCCCTTTGCGCGCACCGCAGTACGGTGCGATCGGCCTCCGGTCAGGCGGACTGATAGTCGCGACGGATCTTGCTGCGCGACAGCAGGAAGTATCCGGCGAACGCGATGACAAATCCGGCGAAGAACGTGATGTCTCCCAATTCGGGGACGGCCTCGGCGACAAAACCGACGTATCGTTCCTGGTTGCTGAAGAGCAACACCGAGGCGACGAGGGCGATCAGGAACGCCGACAGGCCGCCCCAGTTCGTGTACTTCGGGTCGTACAGCATCGCGGCCACCGGACGGTTGCGGCGAAGGATCTGGTCGGCGAACACGATGCCGAGCCACGGGCCGATCCAGTAGGCGACGATCAGCAGGAAGGTCTCGTAGGACTCGGCCGCGTCGGCCAGTGCCCACCAGGCAACCAGGAATCCCACGACTCCGAACACCACGGTGACGAGCGCCCGCTGGATACCGAGCGACATCTTGAATCCCATGGTGACAAAGGCCATTCCGCCGGAATAGAGGTTGATCGCGTTGGCCGCGACCGCCCCGACCGCGATGGCCAGCAACGTCAGATCCGCCACGACCGACGGCAGATGCCCGGTGAACGCGTCGGTGGGGCTCTCCGCATCCGAGCCGATCGTCACCGACGCGGCGCCGACTGCCATCAGTGCCGTGGTGGATACGAACAGCCCTGACGATGCGAAGAATCCGGTCTTGAACCGGGACACGGTCGCGGGAAGGTAGCGGGTGAAGTCGGCCGCGTAGGGGGTCCAGCCGGCGGTGTAACCGAACGCTGTACCCACAGTCAGGAGGAATCCGCCGAGTCCCGCGCCGCCGTCGGTGGCGGGTGCGCCGAGATCGGCCTTGCTGAAGATGATGACGCCGGCGATCACGAACACGATGGCGAGAAGAGGCGCGGCAATGCGCTCGAACCCTTGGACGAGGTTGTGTCCGAAGAACGCAAAAGCTGTCTGCGCCAGTACGACGATCAGGAGCGCCAACACCGACGGGAGACCGAACAGCGTGTTGAGGGCCAGCGCGCCGCTGACACTGTTGGTCGCGAACCAGCCGATGCCGCACATGACGGTCATGAACGCGGCGGGCACGATGTTGCCGCGGTAGCCGAAGCCCAGGCGGCCCAGAACCATCTGCGGCACTCCGTGCAGCGGGCCGCGAGCGGAGAGCGCGTAGTGCGCGAGGGCGCCGAGGAGGTTGCCCAACGCCACCGCGGCGAGGGCCTGCCAGAAGCTGAGACCGAAGTACAGCACCGACAGGACCCCGACGAAGATCGTCGCGAACTCGAGGTTGGGCGCGGTCCACGTCCAGAACATGCTGCGCGGTTTGCCGTGCCGGGCCTCGAGCGGGATGAACTCGTTGCCGCCTGGTTCGACCGCAAGCACCTTGCTGCCATACGAGCTGGGCGCCGCGTCGGCAACGGGCTCTGTTTGGGGAGTGGTCGATGTCATTGCGTCACCGTCCCCTACCCGCGGGTGCCGCGGCAACCTACAGAACGTCCGCTGGCGTGGTGCCGCGGGCGGGCGAACTGTCGGCCCGTTGGGCGGGGCTCATCGACCGGTGGTTCATACCCGACGACCGGCCGGCTGATGCTGCGTGATGCAGTGGATGCCCCCGCCCCGCTCGAACAACGGTCGCGCGTCGACCGTGCGGATCTCACGCCCCGGGTACACCTCGGACAGGATTGCCGCAGCCCGGGCGTCATTCGGATCGTCGAAGCTGCAGGCGATCACGGCATCGTTGATGACGAGGTGGTTGATGTAGCTGTAGTCCACCGGTCCCTCGTCGTCGGTCAGGACCGTGGGGGCCGGGACGTCGATGATCTGCCACCCGGGTTCCGCCGCGGCGATCACCTCTCTGATCCGAGCGCTCACCGCGTGATCGGGGTGGTTGGGGTCTTGCTGGTCGTGCACCAGCACCACACCCGGCGACGGGATGGCCGCGACGATGTCGACGTGTCCACGGGTGCCGAACTTCTGGTTGTCGCGAGTGAGGCCGTACGGCAACCAGATCGCCCTCTCGGCGCCGATCGTTCGCCGCAGCTCGTCCTCGACCTCCTCACGAGACCAGGTGGCATTGCGGCCCTCGCCCAACTGCACCGATTCGGTCAGCAGCACCGTGCCGTCGCCGTCGACCGCGATGCCACCGCCCTCGTTGACCATCGGCGAGTCGATGCGTTGGGCCCCCGACAGCTCGGCGATCAGCGCGCCGATGTGCTGGTCTTTGTCCCATCGCGCCCACGAGGCGGCCCCCCATCCGTTGAACACCCAGTCGACGGCTCCGAGGGTGCCGTCCTCGTCGATCACGAATGTGGGCCCGATGTCGCGCGCCCAGGCGTCGTTGAGCGGAGCCGCGACGATCTCGACGTCGCGGGAGAGGTACTTCCGGGCCGCGGGCAGTTCATCCGGGTCGACGAGCATCGTGACCGGCTCGAACTCACAGATGCTGTGTGCCACCGCCGCCCATGTTCGGCGGGCTTCGTCGCGCGCGGCGTCGGTGTCGCCGAGTGAATAGCCGGGTGCCGGGTAAGCCAACCACACCTTTTCCTGCGGGGCTGTTTCGGCGGGCATCCGCCACTGCGACATCAGATTTCTCCGGCGCCGTAGTGCCCGTGCGTCGCAACTGGATCGACAAGACGACCATAGGTGTCAGGCCGTCGGGTCTTCAGGAACGGGAACAATGTGAGCCAGTCACGACGCTGGGCGAGGTCGAGTTCGGCGACCAGCACGGCAGGTTCGTCGCGCGGCGCCTGCACAAGGATGCGGCCGTACGGGTCGGAGATGAAAGACGAACCGTAGAAGGTGATCTCGCCTTCGTTCCCGGTGCGGTTGGGTACCACCATGAAGGTGCCGTTGGCGATCCCGTTTCCGACGATCACCTGCTGCCACAGCGGCTGGGTGTCGAAGTCGGGGAAGTCGGGCTCGGATCCGATGGCGGTGGGGTAGACGATGATCTCGGCCCCGGCCAGCGAATACGCGCGTGCGGCTTCGGGGAACCATTCGTCCCAGCAGGTCGGCATCCCCAGGGTGGCGTCGAGTCCGGCCGGCGAGTGCACGGGATACGGGTCGGGTTCGGCGGGCCCTGCCCGGAAGTACGTGTCCTCGTAATAGCCGGCCGTGATGGGGATGTGGATCTTGCGTGTCTTGGCCACCAGCTCGCCGTTCGGTGAGACCAGGATGGCGGTGTTGAACCCGAGGCCGTCGTCGTAGGTGGTGCCGTTCTCCGCCGAGTTCCTCTCGTACAGCGACGCGTGCAGGAAGATGTTGTGCTGCTTCGCCATTGCCGAGGCGAAGGCGAATGTGGGCCCGGTGTCGAGGTCCTCGGCGGAGTCGCCCGGGTTCGCGCCACCTCGGACGAACGCCGGATACCGCAGGAGGGTGATCTCGGGCAAGCACACCAGGCCCGCCCCGGCCCCGGAGGCCATCTCGACGCCCTCGGCGAGATCGGCCAGCAGGGCATCGGTGTCGGGCTGCCAGCGATGCTGCACGAGACCCACCCGTAACGGTGCGCGCCCTGAGTCGGTGTCCCGACACAGTGACGGCGGCGCCGTCAGGGCAGTGATGAGCTGCATGATGTCCTTTCCCGGACGGCGTCGCCGATCCGGTGTGTGTCCCTGCGTGTCTGCCGGACTACGTCAGTGCGATGTACTTCGTGGTCAGGTATTCGTAGATGCCCTCCGATCCACCTTCGCGCCCGATCCCGGATTGCTTCACACCGCCGAACGGCGCCGCGACATCGGAGATCACGCCTCGGTTGATCCCGACCATCCCCGACTCGATCTTGTCGGCCACCCTCAGCGCCCGGTCGAGGTCCTGGGTGTAAAGGTAAGCGGCCAAACCGTATTCGGTGGAGTTCGCGGCCTCGATGGCCTCGTCCTCGGTGGTGAAAGTACTGATGACGGCAACGGGGCCGAAGATCTCGTTTCGGACGATGTCCGCGTCTGCCGGCACCTGGTCGAGAACCGTCGAAGGGTAGTAGCACCCCGCGTCATCGGTCGACGGATCCGGCGTGACGGAGCTCGGCAGATTCGCCGGATCGGCACCCAGCCGTACCCGGGCCCCATCGGCGACCGCCGCGGCGACAGCCTTTGCGATGGACGTCTGCTGCTTGGTGTTGACCATCGGGCCCAGTGTGGTTTTCGGGTCGTAGCCGGGCCCCAGGACCATGGCCTCCATCTTCGCCGTCAGCGCCGCGGTGAACTGTTCGGCGATACCTTCCTGGACGAGAAAGCGATTGGCTGCCGTGCATGCTTCGCCGCCGTTTCGGGTCTTCGCTGCGAACGCACCTTCCACCGCCTTGTCCAGATCGGCGTCGTCGAACACGAGGAAGGGTGCGTTGCCACCGAGTTCCATGGACGTCCGCTGAACGTTCTCGGCTGCCTGTCCGAGCAGGCTCCGGCCGACCGGGGTCGACCCGGTGAAGCTGATCTTGCGTACGCGGGGATCGGCGATCAGCGGCTCGGTGACGTCGGCTGCCTTGCTGGTCGGGAGAATCGAGAGCACGCCGCCGGGCAGTCCCGCCTCGCCGAGCAGCTTGGCGAGGTACAGCATGGTCAGCGGGGTCTCTTGGGCGGGCTTGACGATCATCGTGCAGCCCGCGGCCAGCGCCGGACCGATCTTCCTGGTGCCCATGGCGAGTGGGAAGTTCCACGGCGTGATCGCCAGTGCCACCCCGACGGGGGCGTGGGTCACCATGATCCGTCCGGTGCCCCCTGGCGACGGGGTGAACCGGCCCGAAACACGAACGGCCTCTTCGGCGAACCACCGCAGGAACTCACCGCCGTAAGTGATCTCGGACTTCGAATCGGGCAGTGCCTTGCCCATCTCGAGAGTCATGATCGTCGCCATGTCGTCGGCGTGGTCCTGGACCAGATCGTAGGTGGCGCGCAGGATCTCCGATCGCTTGCGCGGCGCAGTGGCAGCCCACTCGTCCGCCACTGCGAGCGCGCTCTCGAGTGCGGTGTTCGCGTCGTCGGGCGTGGCATCGGCCACGTGAACCAGGGACGTGCCGGTGGCCGGGTCGTCCACCGAGAACGTGGAACCGTCGGATGCGTCCACCGAGGCCCCGCCGATCCACAGACCCGTGGGGACCTGGTCGAGCAGCTCGCGGAAGGCGGCGATTGGATCGGTGGCCGGGGAATCAGTCATGACAGTGTCCTCCAGATGATTCGGGCGATGTGGATGATGTGGGGTGACAATGCGCGCTCGGGCTCGGTGCGACATCGAGGGATGGGTTTCGGTCGAAGAAGCCGAATGGCTTGAGCCAGAACGAGACCGTGTCGGCGGGCATGATCGGCCAGTCCTCGGGCCGGGTGATGTGGTGGATGCCGAAGGTGTACCAGAGCACCACGTCGGTGTTGTCGATGCTGCGGTTGGCTTTCGTCCATTCGCCCAGCCCCTTGTCGGTGGCCGACTGGTTCACGAATTCACCTGCGGGCCAACGTTCGTCGGGACTGTTCGGGGTGACCCACACGGTGTGGCCGATGACCTCGGCGCGCGCGAACACCGGTGAGGCCGGGTCGAACATGGCAGGGATGGCGTCGCCGGGGACCAGTTTGTAGGCAGGATGGGTGCCCAGTCCGTTGGTGGTGTTGGTGTTCACCACCTTCCACGCTCGCTGGGTGGACCAGTTCATGTCCTGCTTGCCCTCTTCTTCGGTTCGTAGAGGGGTGTTGCGCTGCACCAGGGACAGGCCGTACGGATTGGCCGGACCCATCGGCTCGATCTCGGTTTCGCTGGCGTAGACGGTGTTCTGGGTCCCGTCCACGTCGAGGTCGAGGCGGGCGACCAGGAAATGCTGATGGAACGGTGCGTAGGTGCGTTCGTCCACCAGGGTGCCGTGCGGGTGGGTGGCGCCGGGTGCGATCGGCGTGGTCACCATGATGCCGGTGGCGCGCACCTCGCACTCGATGTTGCCGTCCTGGTAGAAGCGCCAGTAGACGAGGTACTCGTAGTTGGCCACGGTGACATGGAATGACACCGTGAGCCGGCGCATCCGGCGAACCTCGGCGCCCGCATCGTGGTCGACATGCTTCCAGAGAACCGCGTTGTCCTCTTCGTGGATGCAGATCGCATTGGTGATCGTGTACGGCTCGCCCTTGCTGTTGTGCAGCACGGCATCGAGGTAACGGATCTCGCCGAGGCAGTCGCAGCCGAGTTCCAGCGAGGTCGTCATGAAACCGAGGCCCCACTCGCCGATGTCGAATGCTGTTCGGCGGTAATGGTCTTCGCAGTGATCTCGGTACGGCACCATCATCTCGGCAAACGACAGCCGGTGGGCCACCGAGCGCTCGCGACCACCGTCGTTGTAGGTGACGGCGTGCAGGGTCATGCCCTCGCGGTGGTTGAATCCGACGCGCAACGACCAGTTCTGCCAGGTCAGCTTGTTGCCCTCGAGGGCGAACGAGGGGCCGTCCGGCTGGGTGATCTCCAGGGGCTTGAGTGGTTGGCGGCGCGATTCGGCGCGGATCCGCTCGGGGATTCGACCGGGCACGTACTCGCCCATGACATCCGGCGGTTCCACGCCGCCGTTGTCCTCGATCTCGAGCAGTTCCATCGTGTTGAGGTCGATGACGCAGTGCAGTCCGCTGACCGGGTGGGCGTAGGGGTTGGCCCCCGGTTCGGACCTGAGCCAGGTGTCCGACCATCCGAGCCGTCTGTCCCGGTACTTGTCCGGGGCGACGGCGTCTCCGTAGGTCCAGGTGTCCATGAACACCAGGTCGAGGTCGGTGATCCCGCGCTTCTTCAGGGCAGCGATCACATCTGGGTGGCCCCGCAGCACCTGGTCACATTCTTCGAACTCATCGACGGTGAAGTTCGCCTGTACACCGGGGATGTGGGTGAAGGATTCGACAGCATCCTCGGTCAGTGAGACAACCGCCTTGTAGGTGGCGTTGCGCGTCGTGTCCGAGCAGGTGACGATTCCCTTGCGAGGAGGCCGTGGGCCTCCCGTCGCGTGGTCCGCCAGAGCTTGTTTGCTGGGCTCGAGCAACTCGATCGAATGGAACCGCCAGCCCTCGGCGACGCCCTGGTCTCGTGCGAGTAGTGCTGCCGTCGAACGGAATTCGTCGGCGCTGAAAGGGTCGAGGGGATGGCTGGTGGCCTCGGGCCGGCCGGCTGCCGGATCAGTGGGCACGCACTGCTCCTGTGGACCCGGTCAGTTCGCGCAGGCAGTTCTCGAGTACGTCGAGCCCGTCGCCGAGCAGTTCGTCACCGATGACCAGTGGGGGCAGGAGCCGGATGACGTTGCCGTACGTACCGCAGGACAGCAACACCACACCTTGTGCGAGACAGGCCGCCACCAGGGCCTTGGTCAGCTCCGGATTGGGCTTGTTCGTACCCGGTTGCACGAGTTCGATGGCCAGCATCGCTCCTCGTCCCCGGACGTCGCCGATCTCATCGGTGACCGAGGCCATCGCCCGCAGCCGTCCGACGGCGATCTCCTCGATCTCCCTTGCCCGCCTGGGTAGATCGAGTTCGGCCATCACGTCGAGGGTGGCAAGTGCAGCTGCGCAGGCTACCGGGTTGCCGCCGTACGTTCCTCCGAGACCACCGGCGTGCACTGCGTCGAGCAGATCGGCGCGCCCGGTGACAGCGGACAGCGGCATACCGCCGGCGATGCCCTTGGCCATCGTCACCAGATCGGGCACCACGTTCTCGTGTTCGCTTGCGAACCATGCACCGGTGCGGGCGAATCCGCTCTGAACCTCATCGGCGATGAACACGATGCCGTTCGAGGCGGCCCAGTCGGCCAGTGCGGGAAGGAATCCGGGGGCGGGCACGATGAAGCCGCCTTCGCCCATCACGGGTTCGATGATGATCGCGGCCAGCTGATCTGCCCCGATCTGCTTGTCCATCATCGAGATCGCGCGGGCCGCCGCTTCCGGACCGTCGAGTCCGTCATGGAAGGGGTAGGACCCGGGTACTCGGTAGACCTCCGGCGCGAAGGGTCCGAAACCATACTTGTAGGGCATGGTCTTGGCCGTCAGCGCCATCGTCAGGTTGGTACGGCCGTGGTAGGCGTGGTCGAACGCCACGACCGCGTCGCGTCCGGTGGCCAGCCGAGCCACCTTGATCGCGTTCTCCACAGCCTCGGCGCCGGAGTTGAACAGCACGGTGCGCTTCTGATGGTCACCTGGTGTCAGGTGATTGAGCCGTTCGGCCACCGCGACGTATCCCTCGTAGGGCGTCACCATGAAGCACGTGTGGGTGAAATGCCGTGCCTGCTCGGCAACCGCTTCGGCGACCGCCGCGTTGCTGGCGCCGACGCTCGTCACGGCGATCCCCGACCCGAAGTCGATGAACGAGTTGCCGTCGATGTCGACGATCACACCACCGTCGGCGTCGGCGGCGTACACCGGCACGGTCGAGCCCACGCCGCCGGCGACGGCCATCGCGCGGCGACCCTGCAGTTCATGGGATTTCGGGCCGGGGGATGGGCGTGACGAGTTTGCGTTGCTGGGGGAGGCGGTAGGAGACCGCAGCTGTTGTCGTCATGGTCATTCCACCGAACTCATCACGTGCTTGATGCGGGTGTAGTCCTCGACCCCGTAGGACGACAGGTCCTTGCCGTAGCCGGAGTTCTTGAACCCGCCGTGTGGCATCTCGGCAACCAGCGGGATGTGGCAGTTGACCCACACACAGCCGAAGTCCATACCTGCGGTCATCCGGTTGGCGGTGCCGTGGTCGGTGGTCCACACGCTCGAGGCCAGGCCGTAGCTCACGTCGTTGGCCAGCGCGATGGCCTCGGCTTCGTCCTCGAAGGTCTGCACGGTCACCACGGGGCCGAACGTCTCTTCCTGCACCAGCGCGTCGGTCTGGCGGACCCCGGTGATCACCGTGGGCTCGATGAAGAATCCCTTGTCACCGCGGCGCTTTCCGCCGGTGACCACGGTGGCGTGCGAGGGGATCGAGTCCAGTATCGACGTCACCTTGCTGAAGTGGTTGATGTTGTTCAGCGGAGGAACCGTTGTCGCGTCGGCCTTTTCACTGAGCGCGGCAACGAACTTGTCGTGGATGGAGGAGTGTACGAGGATCCGGGTCACCGCCGTGCAGTCCTGGCCGGCATTGAAGAACGACGCCTCGCCGATGCCGTCGACGGCCTTGTCGAGGTCAGCGTCGGCGAACACCACGGCAGGGGCCTTTCCGCCCAGTTCGAGGTGCGCGCGCTTGAGTTGCTGTGCGGCGGATACCGCCACGGCGATGCCGGCACGGACCGACCCGGTGATCGACACCATGCCCGGGGTCTTGTGCCCGACGATGGACGCACCTGTATTACCGTCGCCGAGCACCACGTTGAGGACTCCGTCGGGCAGGATGCCCTTGGACAGCGAGGCCAGTACAAGCGTCGATTCGGGAGTGGTGTCAGAAGGCTTGAGTACCACCGTGTTCCCGGCGGCGATCGCAGGTCCGATCTTCCACAACGCCATCATCAGGGGGTAGTTCCAGGGGGTCACCTGACCGATGACGCCGATGGGTTCACGCCGCACGTACGAGGTGAACCCCTCCATGTACTCACCGGCCGATTTCCCCTCGAGGAGGCGGGCCGCACCGGCGAAGAACCGGATCTGGTCGGCGCCGACGGTCACCTCTTCGTCGGCGATCTGATCGGCCGGCTGCCCGGTGTTCCGTGCCTGGGCGGCCACGAGCGCATCGGAGTTCGCCTCGATGGCATCCGCCAACTTCAGCAATGCGGTCTGCCTGGTCTTCGGGGTGGTCTTACCCCAGGTCTCGAAGGCGGTGGCCGCAGCGGCCATGGCCGCGTCGATGTCGGCGGTGGTCGAGACCGGCGACGTACCGACGACCGATTCGTCGGTTGGGTTGATCAGGTCGATCGTCTCGGTGGACGACGACGCGACGAACTCGCCGTTGATGTAGTTCTTCAGGATCTCGGGCATGACACGCGGTCACTCTCTGTCGGATTGGACTCGGGTCGTATGTCTCGGGGGTCGAGGTGGCTCGGGAATCGATGGGGGACAGGTGATGGTTGTCAGTGTTCGCCGCATCGATATGGTTGCGGACCTGACAAAATGTCCATTGCCCCCTCCTGATCGGTACACTTTGTCCAGCAGTCGGCTTGTTTGTGCTGCTCTGCGGCCCGGGGCTTGGCCTGGCATCAAGGCCCGAGAAGGAAGGTGGAGCCGTTGACCACCACTGTCCGCTGGCTGCTTGGTCAACGTGACCTCGATCTGCGGCTGATCGGGGGAGCTGCTGGTCAGGACCGCGACATCGACTGCGCACTGAGTTCGGAACTGCCTGCCCCGCACGAGTGGCTCGCCGGCGGGGAGCTGCTTCTCACCACCGGTCTGCGTCTGCCTCCCACGGCGGCCGGGCGCCTCGAGTACGTCCGGCTGCTGGACCGGGTGGGAGTCGCGGGTGTCGGATTCGGTGTCGGCCTCGGCTTCGACGACGTGCCGGCCGATCTGGTGGAGGCCGCCGATCAGGTGGGCCTGCCGCTCCTCGAGGTCCCCTTGCCCGTGCCGTTCTCTGCCATCGCGCGCACGGTGCTCGACCACATCGCCGCAGAGCGCTTCGACCAATTCGTCCGCGCGTCGCACACGCAGCCGCGCATCACCCGCGCGATCATTGCCGGCGGCATGCCGGCGGTGGTGCGCGAACTCGCGGACGCCATCGAGCAGACGGTGGTGCTGCTCGACCGTGATCAGCAGCTGGTGAGCGCACGGCCACAACCGGTGTCCGCCGACGATCTGGAGTCGGTGCGGTCGCAGGTGGGGCGTGACCCCGCGGCGGCCAGCGGCGTCACCTTGACCGGCGACCGGGTGATCACCGTGCAACGGATCAGCGTGGCAGGCAACGTCTTCGGGCACCTTGCCGTCATCGGCCGAACCCCGCTCGGTGATCTCGAGCGGGTACTGGTGGGTCACGCGACATCGCTGCTCAGTCTCGAACACGCCAAACCCGGTCAGGTGATGCGCGACCAGCAGGCGCTGAACTCCGACGCGTTGACACTGGCCATGTCGGGCCCGCCGCCCGCGGCAGCGCGCAACATCGTGTTGCGCGCAGCGACCGGGACGGGCGTGTGCGGATCGCCGTCGCGCAGTATTCGGGGGTGGGAGGTGCACAGCAGGCCGCCGCGGCGGTGGCGGTGGAATTGCAGAACCATTGGCGACCGGTGTTCGTCGACCAGAGCGGTCCGGAGGTGGTGGTACTCCTTCGCGGGGAGGACCAGCGCTCGTTCGCCGAATCGGTGCTCGCGATGGTGGGCAGGCAAGGGGCCCGTGCCGGATTGGGCACGGTGGTCTCGGTCGACGACATCAGCGACTCGGTCCGTCAGGCTCGGCTCGGATGTGCGGTGGCCGGTGAAGGCGAGGTGGTCGACCTGGCCACACAGGGGTCGGTGCTGGCGCTCGAGCCGGTACGCAAGGCGTTCAGCGGGGCACACGAATCGGTCCTGGGCCCGTTGCTCGATCACGATCGACGCACCGACAGCGCCCTGGTGGAGACGCTGCGCGGATACCTGCTGGCGAATGGTCAGTGGGAAGCCGCCGCCACCTCGGTGGGTGTGCACCGGCACACCCTTCGCCACCGGGTGGACCGCATCGAGCAACTTCTGCGCGTCGACCTCACCGACGCACGAACCCGCGCCGAACTGCTGCTGATCCTCTTGTCGGACCCACGCTGACCCGGTCGTTTCAGTAAAGCCCCTGTACGAGTCCCGCGCTCTGCATAGCCCATCGTCGCTACTGGGCGAACGGCTTGGTGAGCTGTTCGGAGACCTGCCAAATTCGATTGGCCGCCTGGGGATCACGCAGTCGTGAGAAGAGTTTCTGTCGTCCGGGGCCGCCGCTGGTGTGCGCTAGCCCGTTCGGACTGTAGAGGCCGCCCGGTTCGGCGTCGGCAGAGGTCGCAGCGTACAGCGCTGGTAGCCGGGCTGTGTCGACCGTCCCGGCCAAGATGCCTCGTTTGGAGAGTGCCTGGATGACCCTTCGGCCCACCGTTTGCTTATCGCGGCCGAGTTCGGGGTGCGCGGCGAGCAGGTTCGTCGGAGCGATACCTGGGTGGGACAGGTTGCTGGTGATGTTCCACCCGCCGGCTTGGCTACGCCGGTCGAGTTCGAGGCCGAACAGTCCGAGCGCGATCTTCGACTGGCTGTAGGCCTTCATGCCGTCATAGGAACGTTCCCACTGCAAATCGTCCCAGTTGATAAAGCCGCTGTTGGCCGCGACACTGATTTGCGACGTCACGCGGGCGTGGCCCGCGCTCAGTAGCGATAACAGCTCAGCGACGAGTCGGAAGTGACCGAGATGGTTGGTGCCGAACTGGATCTCGAATCCGTCGACGGTGCTCTGCCGGTCGGGCGGGGTCATGATGCCGGCGTTGTTGATGAGGATATTGATCGGCCGGCCCTCCTCGCGGAGGGATTGGCCCAGAGCCTCGACGGAAGCAAGCGAAGACAGGTCGAGCTGCCGTAGCGACACGTTTGCGGCGGGCGCCTTCTCGAGGATTGAGGCGATCGCGGCCTCGCCTTTGCCTCGATTTCGTACGGGCAGCAACACTTCGGCGCCGGCACCTGCGAGTTTGGTGGCGATGTCGAGCCCGATGCCGTCGCTTGCTCCGGTGACGACAGCGCGGGTGCCAGACAGGTCGGGGATGGTGATGTCGATAGTTGCGCGTGGCATGTGTTGTTCTCCTGGGCTCTGGTGGTTCCTTCACAGTCGCGCGCCCCGGCCGCCTTGGGCAGGGCCCGTCTATCCACTGACCGCGAAGCCGTGGATAGACCGTGCCGCGCGCGGTAGGAAGAAGGCGAACCTTGGAGGCGATGTGGTCATCGATCGGATTGGACTGGCGGACTTCTTGCGTCGCCGACGGGAGGCGCTACAGCCCGAGGATGTGGGACTGCCGCGTGGTCCGCGCCGGCGGACCAGCGGATTGCGGCGAGAGGAAGTGGCGGCGCTGTGCCACATGTCGACTGACTACTACGCGCGTATCGAACGCCAGAGCGGACCGCAGCCGTCCGAGCAGATGATCGCAGCCATCGCGCAGGGCCTGCATCTCTCGATTGAAGAGCGTGACCATCTGTTCCGGCTTGCCGGACATCAACCGCCCACGCGCGGCCCGGGAAGCGAGCACATCAGCCCTGGTCTGCAGCGCATCTTTGACCGCCTGCACGACACTCCTGCCGAGATAGTCACCGAACTCGGCGAGACGTTGCGGCAGACCGCGCTCGGCGAGGCACTCACCGGTGACCTCACCGCCTACAGCGGCCCAGCCCGCAGCATTGGATATCGCTGGTTCACCGATCCCGACAGCCGCGGGCTCTACGCTCCCAAGGAGCATCCATTTCTCAGCCGTCTGTGGGTGTCGGGCCTGCGCGGGGTGGTCACCCTCAGAGGCCCCGATTCCTATGCGGCG
The DNA here is from genome assembly GCF_000506245.1 of Williamsia sp. D3. Taxonomy (NCBI): domain Bacteria; kingdom Bacillati; phylum Actinomycetota; class Actinomycetes; order Mycobacteriales; family Nocardiaceae; genus Williamsia; species Williamsia sp. D3. Next base: position 143,930 of record NZ_AYTE01000032.1, read on the forward strand.
CACTTATCCAATCTGCTGCTCGAGCAAAGCGACGAGTTCCGGCAGGTATGGAATAGGCATGAGGTCGGTCTACGCCCCCCTGGCGTGAAGAAGTTCATACATCCCGAGCTCGGCGAGTTGGAGTTGACCTGTCAGACCCTGCTCGATCCAACCCAGTCGCATGTGCTCTTGGTCTATACGGCTGTCCCCGGCACACAGAGTTACGAGAAGTTGAAGTTGCTGTCAGTCTTGGGGACTCGGTGATCCGGCCGGTCGGGGTGAAACTCTGTCGGCAAGCGCCAACCCGGTGACGACGATGATGTCCGGCCGATAGGCTGACTCGGGTGGAACTCGTCATCGGAATCGACATGGGCACCGGAAGCAGTAAGGGGGTTCTCGCCGATGCCGGGGGAACGGTGCTCGCCACCGAGACGGTTCCCCACGAGACGTCGATGCCGCGGCCGGGATGGGTGGAGGTCGACCCGGAACGGGTGTGGTGGCAGGAGATCTGCACGATCAGCTCCGCGCTGATGGCCGCCAAACCCGCGGACGGTGATGTGGTCGCCATCTGTGTCAGCGGGGTCGGTCCGTGCCTGGTTCTCTGCGACGCCGATCTCCGGCCCACCCGCCCGGCCATCCTGTACGGCGTGGACACCCGGGCCAGCGCGGAGATCGCCGAGTTGACCGAACAGCTGGGCGCCGAGCAGATCCTCGCCGATGCCGGGACGTTGCTGTCCAGTCAGGCGGTCGGGCCCAAGATGCTGTGGGTGCGCAATCGCGAACCTGAGGTGTGGGCGCGCTCGGCGCGCTGGTACGGGTCAAACTCGTACATCGCCGCCAAACTCACCGGTGAGTACGTGATGGATCACCACACGGCCAGCCAGTGCGACCCGCTCTATGCGATAAAGGATTTCGAGTGGCACCGCCGGTGGGCGGAGCAGATCTGCGCCGACATTCCGATGCCACGCTTGTGCTGGCCGGGCGAGGTGGTGGGCACTGTTCACCGTCGCGGCGCGGAGGAAACCGGACTGCCCGAGGGGATCCCGGTGGTCGCGGGGACGGTCGATGCTTTCGCCGAAGCATTCTCGGTGGGTGTGCGTCAGCCGGGTGACCAGATGTTGATGTACGGCTCGACGATGTTCCTGATCCAGATCATCGACGAGTTCCACAGCGACCCAGCGCTGTGGACCACTGCCGGCGTCCAGGAGCGCACCCTCGCACTCGCTGCCGGGACGTCTACCGCCGGTCGGCTGATCTCGTGGCTTCAATCGGTCACCGGCAACGCCTCATTCGACGAATTGACGTCCGAGGCGATGGCGGTGCCGCCGGGTAGCGAGGGACTGCTCTTGCTGCCGTATCTCGCGGGAGAACGCACTCCGGTGTTCGATCCCGATGCGCGCGGCGTGTTCGCCGGGCTCACGTTGCGGCACAGCCGCGGACATCTGTTCCGGTCGGCGTACGAGGGGATCTCCTTCGGTATCCGGCAGATCCTCGAGATGTTCGATGACGCGCACACCGCCAAACGCACCGTCGCGGTGGGTGGCGGGCTGCGCAGCCCGGTATGGGCTCAAGCACTCAGCGATATCACCGGCCGCACCCAGTTGGTCCCGGAACAGACGATCGGCGCGAGTTACGGCGACGCTCTCCTCGCCGCGACCGCGGTTGATCTCGTTGCGCCGGAGACAGATTGGACCAAGCTCGCTCGGGAGATCACCCCCGACCCGAAGGTCGCGTCACTCTATGACGACCTCTATCAGACGTGGCGCGAACTGTATCCGGCAACGGCAGATCAGGTACATCATCTGGCGCGGATGACCGACGACCGCTGAGAGCTGGTGGTCGGGTGCACCGCGGCTGAGTCGGTCGCGCCCGCTTGTAGCGCTCAGCCCATCGTGTAGCCGCCGTCGACGGGGAGGTCCACGCCGGAGATCATCGATGCCGCGTCCGAGGCCAGCCACAGCACGGTGTTCGACACTTCCTGCGGAATCGCGAAGCGGCCCAGCGGGATCCGCGCCAGCATCGGCGCGGCTTTGGTCTCCTCACCCCACACGCGTTGACCCATCTCGGTGAGCACGACGGTGGGGCACACCGAATTGGCGCGGATCCCGTACTGGCCCAGTTCGAGCGCCAGCACCTTGGTGGCCATCACCAATCCGGCCTTGGAGGCGCAGTACGAGTAGTGCTCACGCAGTGGTGCCAGGGCGGCAGCCGAGGCGACCGTGACGATAGAACCTCCGGTGCCCTGCTCGACCATGATCGAGCCCACCCGCGCGGCCAGAAGGGCGGGAGCTCGGAGGTTGACGTTCAGTACGGCGTCGTACTGCTCGGTGTCGAGGTCGAGAACTGAATGGGGATAGGAGATTCCGGCGTTGTTGATCAGGATGTCCAGGCCGTCGAACGCACCTGCGGCGGCACGCGCGAGTGCTTCGGGACCATCGGTGTCGGCCAGGTCGGCGACCACTGTGGCAACGCGCGTGCGTGTTCACGGCTCAGGGTGGCAGCGGCCTCGTCCAGCTCGACCTTGTTGCGTCCGCTCAGGATGAGGTCGGCCCCCGCGCGTGCGAGCGTGACCGCGATATCGGCGCCGATTCCTTTGGTGGCGCCGGTGATCAGCGCGCGTTTGCCGTCGAGGCGCAGAGTGGTCGGATCGACAGTCGGGGTGGTCATAAGCTCTCCATGATTGCTGTGGCGGTTGCGGGATCGGTGACGAGTTGGTTGAAGAAGCCCGCGGCTGCCCCGGCGACGATCGGGTCGACCTTGTCTTTGCCGACCGCCACACCGATGCCGATCGGCACCTGCTTGAGCAGGTCCAGTTCGATGGCGATGAGCCGCTCACGTCCAGGGAAATCGACGGCCCGGCCGTCGCGGTCGTAGAAGCGCGAGCACACGTCCCCCACGGCCGAGCGCAGCGACGCCGAGCCGGTCGGGACGAATTGCGGTATGTCAGAACGTAACAGAGGCGGTGCGCCGATGCCCATCAGCGCGCAGCGGGCCTGCGACCACAATCGCAGGACCGGCTGGATGCTGGGGTCGGCCGTGAGCGAGGCGTGCAGGTCCGGCCCGGGCAGGGCGGGTGCGAAGAGGTAGTTCGGTCGGCCGCCGATCCTTCCTGCGACGAGTCGGGTGATCTCGTTGGTCTGGTACCACGGCTCGGGTTGGTCGTTGCCGCCGACGGTCGGTACCACCAGTACGCCAGGCAGTTCGGCCATCTCGTACTGGGCCACTTCGTAGACGGTGCGGCCCGACGACACCAGGAGTACGTCGCCCGGCAGCAGATTCGCGTCACGGAGGCTGCGTGCCACCGCGGGGGCGAGAACCGATCCCATGACCTCCACGGTCGGGCGCGCTGGGGTCGGCGGGGGCAGCGGGCTGCTGAGATACACCCTGTCGAGGTGCAGTGCCGCCGCCAGGCTGGTCTCCAGGTCGGCGTCGAAGAAGTCTTGTGGCGCAATCACTTCGATGCGGACGATGCCCCGGCGACGGGCTTCGGCGAGCAGCCGGCTGACGGTTGCGCGGCTGACGCCGAGCTGTGATGCGACATCGAGTTGGGTGGCTTCTTCGGTGTAGTACAGGCGGGCAGCGGCATAGACCAGCGAGGCGGAGAAGTGGCCGGAATCCGACCCGTTCGCCGCATCGGCCGACGGGGAGGCCGCCGACCTGCGTGTCTGGTTGGCCATGAGGCACACCCCTCCGTCGGTGACTGCGATCCCGCCGATTATGGCACTGCACATTTGTTCATGCGGTGAAAACTCGTGAACATCTGTTCTGTACATATGTATCAGGAAGCGCTAACGTGACCCGGAACACAGCAAAATGAACGCGGCCTCGGCCGGTGAGGAGTTGGCTAATGGGTGAGCAACTACCCGAGAAGATGCAGGCAGTTGTCTGTCATGGACCCGAGGACTACCGCTTGGAGCAGGTCGCGGTACCGGTCGCCGGCCCCGGTGAGGCGTTGATCAAGGTCGAAGCAGTCGGTATCTGCGCGAGTGATCTCAAGTGCTACCACGGTGCGGCGAAGTTCTGGGGCGACGAGAATCGTCCCGCGTGGGCCGAGACGGAGGTCATCCCAGGCCACGAGTTCGTCGGCACGGTGGTCGCACTCGACGACGCAGCCGCCGAGCGGTGGGGGATCGCGGTGGGCGACCGGGTGGTGTCCGAGCAGATCGTTCCCTGCTGGGAGTGCATGTACTGCAAGCGCGGCTGGTACCACATGTGCGCGCCGCACGACCTCTACGGATTCAAACGCCGCACACCCGGGGCGATGGCCGAGTACATGGTCTATCCCGGAGAGGCGCTGGTGCACAAGGTCTCCAAGGACATCCCTGCGCACCACGCTGCATTCGCCGAGCCTCTGTCGTGCTCACTTCACGCCGTCGAGCGCGCACAGATCACCTTCGAGGACACCGTCGTCGTCGCCGGCTGCGGACCGATCGGCCTGGGCATGATCGCAGGTGCAAAGTCGAAGAACCCCGCTCGCGTGATCGCCCTCGACATGGCCGAGGAGAAGCTCGAACTCGCGAAGCGGTGCGGTGCCGACCTCACCATCAACATCGCGACCGAGGATGCGGTGGCGATGATCAAGGATCTGACGGACGGCTACGGTGCCGATGTGTACCTGGAAGCCACAGGGCACCCCTCGGCGGTCCCGCAGGGACTGAATCTGCTGCGCAAACTCGGCCGGTACGTGGAGTACGGCGTCTTCGGGAGCGACGTGTCCGTCGACTGGAGCATCATCAGCGACGACAAAGAGCTCGACGTCCTCGGTGCGCACCTCGGTCCGTACTGCTGGCCCGCAGCCATCCGCATGATCGAGTCGGGGGTTCTCCCGATGGACGAGATCTGCACCCACCAGTTGCCGCTGAGCGAGTTCCAGCGCGGATTGGACCTGGTGGCCAGCGGTAAAGAGTCGGTCAAGGTGTCCTTGATCCCGGCCTGAGCGAAAGACGTATCCATGAATGAGAACTTTTCGGTCAACACTCCGATGTCCCGTCGAAACCTGCTGCGGGCGTTCGGCGTGGTGGGTGTTGCCGCTGCCGCAGCACCGATCCTGGGCGCCTGTGGCGTGGGTGGCCGAGTCGACGCGGAGAACGGTGCCGCTGCGGTCTCGGGCTCGTTCGACTGGCGTAAAGCCGAAGGCACCACGCTCAACATCCTGCAGACACCGCACCCCTACCAGCAGTCATTCCAGCCGCTGTTGTCCGAGTTCAGCGCTCTCACCGGCATCAAGGTGAATGTCGATCTCGTGCCCGAGGCCGACTACTTCACCAAGTTGAACACCGAACTCGCCGGCGGCACGGGCAAGCACGACGTCTTCATGCTGGGTGCCTACTTCATCTGGCAATACGGCCCGCCCGGATGGATCGAGGACCTGGGCCCGTGGTTGGGCAACAGCGCGGCCACCAGCCAGGAGTACGACTTCGACGACATCTTCGAAGGCCTGCGCACCTCGACCCGCTGGAACTTCGAGCTGGGCAGCCCGCTCGGCACCGGCGGTCAGTGGGCCATCCCCTGGGGATTCGAGAACAATGTGGTGGCCTACAACAAGGCCTACTTCGACAGCCGGAAGATCGCGCTGCCGGACAACTTCGACGACTTCATCCAGCTCGCAATCGATCTCACCGATCGCTCGGAGAACCGCTACGGCATCGCGACCCGCGGCTCGAAGTCGTGGGCGACCATCCATCCCGGCTTCATGAGTCAGTACGCCCGTGAAGGCGCCGTCGACTACACGCTCGACGGAGACGAACTGGTGGCCCGGATGAACTCCGCGAAAGCGGTCGACTTCACACGCAAGTGGATCGAGATGCAGCACAAGGCCGGACCCACGTCGTGGACCACGTACGACTACCCCAACGCCACCGGTGACCTCGGTGACGGCAAGGCGATGATGGTGTACGACGCCGACAGCGCCACGTACCCCAAGAACAAACCCGGCGCCAGCGCGCAGGCAGGCAACCTCGGGTGGTACCCCGGACCCGCGGGACCGGACGGCAACTACAACACCAACCTCTGGACCTGGACGTGGGCGATGAACTCGCTGTCCAAGAACAAGCTCGCCGCCTGGCTGTTCATGCAGTGGGCCACCGGCAAAGAGGCGATGAACAAGGCCGTCGAAGGCGGCATCTATGCGGACCCGGTCCGTAAGTCGGTGTTCGACAGCACGTTCAAGCGGATCGCGGCCGACCAGCCGGGCTACCTCGAGACCTTCGAGGCGGTCATCGGGTCCTCGAAGATCCAGTTCACCCCGCAGAAGAAGTTCTTCGACACCACCAAGGACTGGGCGGTGGCGTTGCAGGACATCTACGGCGGCGACGACGCCCAGTCCCGGCTGGACAGTCTGGCCAAGACCAACACCTCCAAAGTGAATCTCTAACGGAGAGAGAAGAACCAATGACCACTCAAGCGTCAAAGGCGACGACGGATGGTGTTTCGGACCAGCCGCCTGTCCGAGCGGACAAACCGGTCGAGGTGCCGTCCTGGCGCCGACGGCTGCGCCCCTACCTGCTCTCGCTTCCCGCACTCATCATCGTCATCGGCATCCTGTACCCGTTCTTCGTCGGTGCCTACTACTCGGTGCTCAACTACGCGGCCGTCAACCCCGATCCCGTGTTCGTCGGTTTCCGTAACTTCGCCTCCGTGCTCGGCGACCAGATCTTCTGGCAGAGCGTGCAGGTCACCGGAGTGTTCGCGGTGGTCGCAACGGCGGTCGAGACCGTCCTCGGCGTGGGCCTCGCGCTGTTGCTCAACCGCTCCAGCATCATCGGCAAGATCTTCGAGAAGGTCCTGATCCTGCCACTGATGATCGCACCCGTCATCGCGGGCGTGATCTGGAAGCTGATGTTCAACCCGCAGTTCGGAATCCTCAATCACGTTCTGGGACTGGGGAACACCTTCGACTGGCTGTCCAGCACCAATGCGCTCTGGTCGGTGATCCTGGTCGACGTCTGGATCTTCACCCCGTTTGTCGCCATCCTCGTGCTCGCGGGCATCCGCTCGCTGCCGAAGGAGCCGTTCGAGGCCTCCGAGGTCGACGGTGCCAACTGGTTCTTCATGTTCCGCAAACTGATGCTGCCGATGCTGTGGCCATACATCCTGGTGGCCGTCATCTTCCGGTTCATGGACAACCTCAAGGTGTTCGACGCGATCTACGTGCTCACCGCGGGCGGCCCCGGCGTCTCGACCCGCACCCTGCAGATCGGCGCGTTCGAGGACGCGATCATCAACCTCGACTACTCCCGTGGAGCGACCTACATGTTGCTGCTCTGGATCATCGTGTTCATCACCGCACGCGTTCTCGTCAGCGTGCTCGGAAAGGCGCAGCGACGAGCTGCGGGAGCGGAGTCCTGACATGGCGCGTGAACTCTTGCCCGGTCAAAAACGATTCACCGTCGGGTCGATTGCGGCCGACCTCACCCTGATCGCGTGGTTCATCTTCTCGCTGTTCCCGATCATCTGGATGGTGATCCTCTCGCTGAAGAACACCGAGCAGCAGACCAGCACCTACTTCTCCTTCAGCCCCACCCTGGAGAACTTCTCGACGGTGTTGTCCAACAAAGGAACCGAGCTGACCAGCGTCGACTTCAAGGCGTCGCTGCTGACCAGCCTGATCAACTGTGGTGGTGCGGTCATCGTGTCGCTGGTCATCGGAATCCCGGCGGCTTACGCGGCCGGCCGGTGGAAGTACCGCGGCAGTGAGGATCTGATGTTCCAGATGCTCTCGTTCCGGTTCGCGCCCGAGCTCATGGTGATCGTCCCGCTGTTCGTGATCTACAACCAGATCGGACTCTTCGACACCCACGTCGGAATGATCTGGGTGCTGCAGTTGGTCACCATGCCGCTGGTGGTGTGGATCCTGCGTTCCTACTTCCAGGATCTGCCCGAAGACCTCGAGCAGGCGGCCCTGCTGGACGGCTACACCCGGTCCAGGGCGTTTGTGATGGTGGCGCTGCCGCTGGTCCGTCCGGGCATCGCGGCCGCCGGACTGCTGGCGTTCATCTTCGCGTGGAACAACTACGTGTTCCCGTTGATCCTCGCCGACAGCAATGCCGGTGTGACGGTGGCGATCACCAAGTTCCTCGGCGGTGGCGGTCAGGCCTACTACAACCTCACCGCGGCAGCTGCGGTCATCGCGGCGCTGCCCCCGCTGATCCTCGCGTTGACCATTCAGCGCTACCTCGTCCGCGGTCTCTCGTTTGGAGCGGTGAAAGCATGAGCACTCTCAGGCTCGACAACCTCAGCAAGAACTACGGCAAGACGGTCGGCATCAAGGACCTGTCCCTCGACATCGCGGACGGCGAGTTCTTCGTCATCCTCGGACCCAGTGGTGCGGGAAAGACCACCACCCTCAAGTCGATTGCCGGTCTGGTCGACGTCGATGCCGGTTCGGTGCACATCGGCGGCGTCGACATGACACTGGTGGAGCCCTACCGCCGGAACGTGGCGATGGCGTTCGAGAGCTACGCGCTGTATCCGCAGAAGACGGTGTCGCAGAACCTCGAATCGCCGCTGAAGTCGGGACGGACGGGCAAGTACACCGACGCCGAACGCAAGCAGCGCATCGATCAGGTCACCACCACACTGGGCATCAACCATCTGCTCGAGCGCTTCCCCCGTGAGCTGTCCAACGGACAGCGGCAGCGTGTTGCGCTCGGCCGGGTGCTGGTGCGGCCGGCGGATGTCTACCTGCTCGACGAACCGCTCAGTCACCTCGATGCCAAGCTCCGTGCGGCGATGCGTGCCGAGCTGAAGCAACTCGGCCAGATGTCGAGTACCACCACCATTTACGTCACGCACGACTACCAGGAGGCGCTCGCGCTCGGTGATCGCATCGGGGTGCTGCGCGACGGAGAACTGGTCCAAGTCGGCACGCCCGAGCAGATCTGGCGCAGCCCGGCCGACACCTTCGTGGCGAAGTCGTTGGGGCAGCCCGAGATCAACGTCGTCGACGCTGTGATCGATGGCTCGACCGCTCGGCTGGGCGACGGATCGGGAAGGGTGCGGGTGCCGGACGGCGTGATGGCGTCGTCGGGCGACCGTGTGCGGGTCGGACTGCGGCCCTGTGATCTGAAGGTGCTGGGTCGCGGCGAGCGGATCCCCGACGATGCGATGCAGTTGCACGGTCGGGTGATGCTGGCCGAGCGACTCGGCAGGAACGTGGAGCTCACCATCGACTCGTGTGGACGGCAGATCATCGCATTGTCAAGCGGGCGCGAACATTTCGCGGAAGGCGCCGAGGTGAGCCTCACCGTCGCCACCCGCGATGTCCACGTGTTCGACGACGAGCGGGCCGGCACGGACAGTGTGCGGCTGATATCGAACGTGCAATCGGAAATGGAGGCAACCCGGTGAGCTCGACGACCATCCCCGCCCCGAGTCAGGTGTCGTCTGACGTCGCCAAGAGCCTGACCCTCGACAAGCTGGTGAAGACGTACTCGGCCCGCGGCCGCGAGAGTTTCCAGGCGGTCAAGGGCATCGATCTGACCATCGCCCCAGGGGAACTCGTCGCATTGCTCGGTCCTTCGGGCTGTGGCAAGACGACAACCCTGCGCATGATCGCCGGTCTGGAAACCGTCACCTCCGGTTCGATCAAGGTGGGAGACAAAGAGATCTCGCAGCTGCCCGCAGCCAAGCGAGGCATCGGTGTGGGCTTCGAGAGCTACGCCCTGTATCCGCCCATGTCGATCCGCGACAATCTCGCGTACGGCCTCAAGGCTCGCAAGGTTTCCGGTGCCGACCAGCTGGTGGAGACCATCGCCAGTCGCCTGGAGATGGAAGACCTTCTGCCGCTTCGGCCGGCGAGCCTGTCGAGTGGTCAGAAGCAGCGGGTGGCGCTGGCGCGAGCGCTCGTCCGCAACCCACCGGTACTGCTGCTGGACGAGCCGCTGAGCCACCTCGACGCATCGGCCCGGCAACGGGTGCGCCGCGAACTCAAGGTGCTGCAGCGCGAATTCGGATACACCACCATCGTGGTCACACACGACCAGGTCGAGGCACTCTCGCTCGCCGACCGTCTCGCCGTGATGAACCACGGCGTGATCCAGCAGTTCGGCACGCCGGACGAGGTCTTCGACGACCCGGCCAATCTCTTTGTCGCCGAGTTCGTGGGCGAACCGCAGATCAACGTGCTGCGCGGTGTCACCCGCACCATCGACCAGACGGTTTTCGTCGAGATCGGGCGTGGTGCAGGACGATTGGCGACCACCGTGCGTGGCCCGATCGCCGATGGCACCCGGGTGTCGGTGGGGTTGCGACCGCAGGATTGCTCGGTTGTCCGGGCCGCCGGTGATCCGACCGTGTCGGCGTCGGTGGCGTACTTCGAGCATCTCCTGGAGTTCGGGCTGGCCACGTGCACGGTCAGTGGCATCGAGGAAGGGATCGTTGTACAGACGCCCGCCGAGGACCACTTCACCACCGACCAGAAGATCGAGATCGGCGCCCCACCCGAGCGCGTGTACCTCTTCGACGCCGATGGCGGGGAGCGGTTGCGATGACCCGGTTGTTCAACGACCCGTCGCGGTTTTCCGAGGACATGCTCGCGGGCTTCTGCGATGCCAATTCCCGGTACGTCGCGGCCGTGCCTGGGGGAGTGGTGCGTGCGCACCGGACGCCACCGGGCAAGGTCGCGGTGGTGGTCGGCGGCGGCTCCGGTCACTACCCCGCGTTCTGCGGCGTCGTGGGCCCGGGGTTCGCCGACGGGGCCGTGGTGGGCAACATCTTCACCTCGCCGTCCACCGACGAGGCCACCTCGGTGGCCCGCGCTGCCGACGGCGGTGCCGGCGTGTTGCTGACCACCGGGAACTACGCGGGCGACGTGATGAACTTCGGGCTCGCCGTGCAACAGCTGCGGGCCGAGGGAATCGACGCGCACTACCTTGCGGTCACCGACGACGTCGCCAGTGCACCGGCCGGCGAAGAGTCCCGACGGCGAGGCATCGCAGGCGATTTCACGGTGTTCCGGTGTGCCGGTGCCGCGGCCGATGCCGGGCGGGACATGGCGGGCGTCCTCGACATCGCCCGACGGGCCAACGACGCGACGCGCACACTTGGTGTCGCTTTCGACGGATGCACGATGCCCGGGGCAGATGCCCCACTGTTCACCGTCCCGGCCGGGAAGATGGGTGTGGGCCTTGGCATCCATGGTGAACCGGGTATCGCCGACGAGCCGATGCCGACAGCCGAGGAACTGGCCCGCACACTGGTCGACGGCGTGCTGGCAGCAGCTCCCACCACCGACTCGAAGCGGATGGCCGTGATCCTCAACGGGCTCGGCCGCACCAAATACGAGGAACTGTTCGTGGTGTGGTCCACGGCGTCGGCGCTGCTTCGCGAGGCGGGGTACACCCTGATCGATCCCGAGGTGGGGGAGCTGGTGACCAGCCTCGACATGGCCGGTTGTTCGCTCACCGTGATGTGGCTCGACGACGACCTCGAGCGTTTCTGGACGGCCCCCGCCGACACCCCTGCCTACCGGAAGATGACCGGCGACCACGTCGGCCCAGCGATGGGTGACACGCAATTACGTTCGGGGACAGACGAAGTCGAGGTCGCCGCGGCCCCCGCGTTGGCATCTCTCTCGGACGAGGCGGGCCGCCGCACCGGACAGGTGGTCGGAGAGGCATTGCACGCCCTTGCCGATGCGGTGGCCGGCGCCGAGACGGAACTCGGCCGCATCGATGCCGTGGCAGGCGACGGTGACCACGGCCGCGGAATGGTCAAGGGCAGTTCGGCCGCTGTCGCCGCGGCCGATGAGGCCATAGCCGCTCAGGCCGGGGCCGGATCGGTACTCGCCGCTGCCGGAAAAGCCTGGGCCGCAAAGGCAGGCGGCACCTCGGGTGTGTTGTGGGGTGCGCTGCTCGGTGCACTTGCGCCCGGCTCGGCGACACCGGTTCACCAGATACCGCACTGCTCGGTGCCGGTCTGCGCGACGGGTATCAGGCACTTGTCGATCTCGGCGGTGCTGCGCCCGGCGACAAGACGATGCTCGACGCGCTCGGGCCCTTTGTCGAAGAGATCGAACGACAGGCCGCCGAGGGCGTCGGCTGGCACGACGCCTGGTCGGCCGCCGCAGTGGTGGCCGACGAGTCCGCACAGGCCACAGCTCGACTACGACCGAAGGTCGGCCGTGCCCGGCCCCTCGCCGAACGCAGCGTCGGGACACCCGATGCCGGCGCGATCTCACTGGCGCTGTCGGTGCAGGCGATCGCCGACCGAACCAGCGCCCTCGTGGGCGCAGGGCACTCAAGCGATGAGAGGACATCTCACTCATGACCGATTCACAGAACTCCGGCGCACTACGCATCGTCATCGGGTCCGACGACGCGGGCTATGAGTACAAGGAGACCCTGAAGGCTGACCTGCAGTCCGACGGAAGGGTCGACAGCGTCGTCGACGTCGGTGTCGGTGCCGACGACCAGACCGCGTACCCGCACGTCGCGGTGACAGCCGCGCGAATGGTGGCCGAGGGCAAGGCCGACCGCGCGCTGCTGGTGTGCGGCACCGGGCTCGGTGTGGCCATCAGTGCCAACAAGGTGCCGGGTGTGCGGGCGGTGACCGCGCACGACAGCTTCTCCGTCGAGCGGTCGGTGCTCAGCAACAACGCCCAGGTGCTGTGTTTCGGACAGCGGGTGGTCGGGCTCGAATTGGCCCGTCGGCTGGCCCGTGAGTGGCTCGATTACACCTTCGACCCCGAAAGTGCCTCGGCCGGAAAGGTCGCCGCCATCGACGACTACGAGCACAAGACCGCCGGCTGAGGCAGAACTTGGTGGGTCCGGGTAGAACGTTTCTCCCCGGTCGCGTTCCCCGGGCCCACCATTCCCACCGCAGAAAACGAAGGTTCTACCGAAGATTCGAAGGCCTGGACCATCCATGGCCGGGGTCACATCAGGACATTTGCCACACTGGAGATCGTGCCGCACACCACCGACCGTTCCGCCCAGCTGTTCGAGCGCGCGTCGCGCTCCATACCCGGCGGGGTCAACTCGCCGGTTCGTGCCTTCAACTCGGTTGGGGGTACACCCCGATTCATCTCTAGTGCCTACGGGTACCGGCTGAACGATGCCGACGGCAACAGCTACGTCGACCTCGTCTCCAGCTGGGGGCCGATGATCCTCGGTCACGCCCATCCGGCCGTCGTCGAGGCGGTGCAGACAGCCGCGACCACGGGCTTGTCGTTCGGTGCACCCACCGAGGCCGAGATCGATCTGGCCGAGGAGATCATCGCGCGGGTCGACCCGGTGCAGCAGGTCCGGCTGGTGAACTCGGGCACCGAGGCCACCATGTCGGCGGTCCGGCTGGCCCGCGGGTTCACCGGTCGCAGCAAGATCATCAAGTTCTCCGGCTGCTACCACGGTCACGTCGACGCGCTGCTGGCCGACGCGGGTTCGGGCGTCGCGACCCTCGGGCTGCCGACGTCGCCCGGTGTCACCGGTGCGCAGGCGCAGGACACCATCGTGCTCCCGTACAACGACCTCACCGCGGTCCGCGAGACCTTTGCCGCGTACCCCGGTCAGATCGCCGCCATCATCACCGAGGCGGCGGCAGGCAACATGGGGGCGGTGGCCCCGGTGGACGGCTTCAACCAGGGCCTCAAAGACATCACGTCTGCAGATGGCGCCCTGTTGATCATCGACGAGGTGATGACGGGGTTCCGCGTCAGCAAAGCCGGCTGGTTCGGCCTCGAGGGTGTCGCAGGTGACCTCTACACCTTCGGAAAGGTGATGAGCGGCGGCCTGCCTGCCGCTGCCTTCGGTGGCCGCGCCGACATCATGGCCTACCTCGCGCCGGCCGGCCCGGTCTACCAGGCCGGCACCCTGTCCGGTAACCCCGTCGCGGTGGCGGCCGGTCTCGCCACCCTGCGCCACGCCGACGACTCCGTGTACGCGGCACTCGACGCCAATTCCAAACAGCTCGGTTCCCTGATCGGCGAGGCGCTCACCGCGGAGGGAGTCGGCCACCGCGTCCAGTTCGCAGGCAACCTGGTCAGTGTCTTCTTCACCACGCGACCCGATGCTGCGATCAACGACTACGCGGCCGTAAAGAACACCGAGACCTGGCGTTTTGCGCCGTTCTTCCACGCGTTGCTCGACGCCGGGGTATACCCGCCGCCCAGTGCGTTCGAAGCCTGGTTTGTATCCGCGGCGCTGGACGGGGATGCTTTCGGTGTCATTGCCGACGCACTACCGGCAGCCGCGGCCGCGGCTGCACGTGCTCGGAAGGAGAACTGATGCAGCAGCGCACCATCGTGCACATGATGCGGCACGGCGAGGTACACAACCCGGACGGCATTCTTTACGGACGCCTGTCGGGCTTCCATCTCTCCGAGCTGGGCGCGTCCCAGGCGCAAAAGGTCGCCGACTCCCTGGCCGACCACGACATCACCCATGTGTTCGCGTCGCCGCTGCAGCGTGCGCAGGAGACGGCCACTCCCATCGCCGCCTCGCACGGCCTGGAGATCATCACCGACGAGGGTTTGATCGAAGCCGAGAACACCTTCGAGGGCCTGCGCGTCTCGGCGGGCGATGGAGCTCTGCGTCGCCCGCGGCACTGGCCCAAACTGCGCGACCCGTTCACCCCCAGCTGGGGCGAGCCCTACATCCAGCTCGCGCACCGCATGCTCGCCGTCGCCAACAAGGCGCGCGAGGAAGCTCGTGGCCATGAGGCCGTGTGCGTCAGCCATCAGCTGCCCGTCTACACGCTGCGCCGTTTCCTCGAGGGCCAGCGTCTCTGGCACGACCCGCGTAAGCGGCAGTGCTCGCTGGCCTCGCTGACCAGCCTTTTGTACGACGGCGATGCACTCGTCGACATCGTGTACTCCGAGCCGGCCGGATCATCTGATCCGCTCGCCACAGGAGCTTGAGGGAAAACGGAACATATTGACGGCGAACGACAATGGGGGTCGACTCGGCCGCGGGCGCAGTGTCGCGCACGTATTGGCCCCGTTGGGATGGCGACTGGGTCTACTGGCCGTCCTCGGCCTGGTGACCCTGCTCGTGATGACGGCGTGCAGCACCGGCGATGACGCGGTCGCCCAGGGCGACACGTTCGAGTTCGTCTCGCCCGGCGGCAAGACGGTCATCTTCTACGATCCTCCCGCCGACCGCGGCAAGGTGGCCGCCATCTCCGGCGAGGACCTGCTCGACGACACCAAGACCATCAACCTGTCAGACTTCGCGGGCCAGGTCGTGGTGATCAACGTGTGGGGTTCGTGGTGTGGGCCGTGCCGCGGCGAGGCCGCGGCCTTGGAGCAGGTGTACGAAGCCACCAAGGCCCAGGGCGTGAGTTTTCTCGGTATCGACCTGCGCGACGAGAAGAGCACGGCACGTGACTTCGTGAAGGACCGCGGCGTCACCTACCCGTCGATCTTCGACTTCCCGGGCCGCACATTGGCCAAGCTCACCACCCCCACATCTGTGGTTCCGACCACCCTCGTCCTCGACCGCGACCACCGCGCGGCCGCCGTCTTCCTCAAGGCGATCACCGCCGAAGAGTTGCAGCCCGTCGTCGAGCGGGTCGCCGCCGAGAGTGCGCCGCAGCAATGACGGTGATGCTGAGCGCCGGAGCCCAGAGCACGGCAACGCTCGCCGGTGTGGGGGACAGCTTCTCCAACACCGTCTCGACGGGCCCACTGTTGCTGGCCCTCGGCGCGTGTGTGCTGGCCGGTCTGGTCTCCTTCGCCTCGCCGTGCGTGGTGCCACTGGTGCCCGGCTACCTCTCCTACCTTGCCGGTCTCGTCGGAGCCGAGGCGCCGGCGATGTCGCCCAAGGAGTCGAGAAAGGCTGGGCGACTTCGGGTCACCGGTGCTGCGCTGCTGTTTGTCCTCGGCTTCACGGTGGTGTTTGTCCTCGCCACCGCATCGGTGTTCGGGATCACGAGCACGTTCATCGTCAATCGTGAACTGCTGCAACGCATCGGCGGCGTGGTCACCATCATCATGGGGCTGGTTTTCATCGGGCTGATCCCGATGTTGCAGCGCGACGCGAGGTTTCATCCGCGACTGGTGTCCAATCTCGTCGGCGCACCCTTGCTCGGCGCAGTGTTTGCACTCGGCTGGACACCGTGCCTCGGTCCCACCCTTGCTGCTGTCATCACCACCGCGAGCGGCACCGAGGGTGCGACGGCTGCGCGTGGGGTCACCCTGATCGTCTTCTACTGCCTCGGCCTGGGGTTGCCGTTCGTCCTGCTGGCCTTCGGCTCGGCATGGGCGCTGCGTGCGGTGGGCTGGATGCGCCGTCACGCCCGGGCCATCCAGATCTTCGGAGGTGTACTACTGGTTGTCGTGGGCGTGGCACTGGTGACCGGACTGTGGGATCAGTTCATCGTCTGGGTCCGCGACATGTTCGTCACCGACACGGTGCTGCCGATATGACCGCCACCGCGACCAGGGCGCCGCAGCCGGGCAAGGTGCCGCCGCCCAGCCCGATCAAGCGCTACCTCCTGTGGCCCGCGCGTAATCTCTGGCGCTCGCTGACGTCCATGCGCACCGCGCTGGCCCTGTTGTTCCTCCTCGCCTTGGCCGCGGTACCCGGCGCGCTGCTGCCACAACGCGACCTCAACGAGCAGAAGACCACGCAGTACATCGCCGACCACGGCTTCTTCGGTGAGCTGTTCGACAAACTGCAGATGTACGACGTCTTCGGCAGTGTCTGGTTCACCGCGATCTACGCGCTGCTGTTCATCTCCCTGGTCGGGTGCCTCACCCCGCGCATGGTGGAGCACGCCAAGTCGCTCCGGGCGCGTCCGGTGGCCGCCCCGCGCAACCTCGGACGGTTACCGCGGCACGAGAGCCACGAGGTGGACGGCAGCCCCGAGGGCATCGCGGAGCGGATCAACAACGGACTCCGCGGATGGCGTAAGACCACCCGGACCACGCAGCGCACCGAAGCCGACGGCTCGGTGGTCACCGTCACCGAGATCTCCGCGGAAAAGGGTTACCTGCGCGAGTTCGGAAACCTGGTCTTCCACTTCGCTCTCCTGGCGCTGCTCGTCTCGATCGCGGCAGGCAAGTTGTACGGCTACGAGGGCACCCGCATCCTGGTGGCCAACGGCGACGAGGGCCTGTGCAACACCTCCACGGCGGTCTACGACTCGTTCCGCGCCGGCAACCTGGTCGACGGCACCAACCTCAACGAGTTCTGCATGCAGGTCGACTCGTTCGAGGCCAAGTTCCTGCCCACCGGCCAGCCCGAGGACTACAGCTCGAAGGTGCGGTACCAGGTCGGCGACGACATTGACGGCGACATCTGGAAAGACGCAGAGGTCAAGGTCAACCACCCGCTGCGGATCGCAGGCGACCGGATCTACCTGCTGGGCAACGGCTTCGCCCCCACCTTCACCGTCACTTTCCCGAACGGCGAGACCCGTTCGCAGACCGTCCCGTTCCAGCCCAACGAGCTGCAGACGATGATGTCGAGCGGTGCGGCCCGGTTCGACACCCCCGCCGGGCTGTACCCGAACGAGGACGAGCGGCGCAAGAACCAAATCGCGATCGAGGGGCTGTTCGCGCCGACGGCCGTGTTCCACGGCGGCCTGATGACGTCGTCGTTCCCGCTGCCGGAGAACCCAGCGGTCGCCGTCGACATCTACCAGGGAGATACCGGCCTCGACACCGGTCGCGCACAGAATGTGTTCAGTCTCGACGTCAACATGATCAATCAGGGCCGGCTGCTCAAGAAGGACCGCGTCAACCTCCAGCAGGGAGAGAAGGCGACGCTCGAGGACGGCACCACCGTTTCCTTCGACGGCTATCAACGCTGGGTGTCGATGCAGGTGTCCCACGACCCTGCCCAGAACTGGGTCCTCGGTTCGTCGATCGCGATGCTGGCCGGACTGCTGGTCTCGCTGTTGATCAAGCGCCGCCGTGTCTGGGCCCGGATCACACCACTGACCGCAGGTACGAGCCTTGACGATGCCCGTGCGCGGGCGCCCGCAGACGCCGCAGATCAGGCTGGCGATTCCGCCCACGGACCGGATTCTCAGAATCGGCCCGAGACCTCTACTCTGGGTGTGCGACGCTGTGTAGTAGAGATGGCCGGACTGGCCCGGACCGACCAGGCCGGATGGGGAGAAGGCTTCCCCGACATGGTCGCCGACCTGCTGGGGATCACCCCGCCGCGTCCGGCAACCAAGCCACACAGGGCAACAAGCGTAAGTAGCGATCGGCTGCGGAAGGTGAGCGATGGACGTCAACGAGACGCTGTCCCGATATTCGGATCTGTGCTTCGGGACCGCGCTGACGGTCTACGTACTGGCGATGGTCATGTTCCTGGCCGCGCTGGCCAGCAAGCGACAGGTCGTCGAGAAGTCGGCTGAACTCGTCGCAGCAGGCGCCGGCCGCACCGTGGTGCCCGCGTCGGATGTCCGTACCCCGGGCAAGCTCGAGACGGCGGCCAAGGCACCGCTCGGTGATCGGCTGGCCAAGATGGCGTTCGGCGTGGTGTTGCTCGCGACCGCGCTGCAGATCGGGTCGATCGTCCTTCGTGGTTTCGCGACCGGTCGCGCTCCGTGGGGCAACATGTACGAGTTCGTCTCGATCTCGTGTGCGGCGGGCATGGTCGCCGCCCTGTTCGTGCTCCGTAAACGCGAATACCGGCCGTTGCTCGGGTTCGTCCTGTTGCCCGTGGTGATCCTGCTGTTCATCGCAGGCACCTACCTGTACACGAACGCCGCCCCGGTGGTGCCCGCCCTCAAGTCCTACTGGCTTGCCATCCATGTCTCGATCGTCGCGACGGGTTCAGGGGTGTTCCTGGTATCCGGTGTCGCGAGCATCCTGTACCTGCTGAAGCTCAAATACCCAAACCCGAGCGACCGGTTCTGGGGACGCATCCTGCAACGCGTGCCACCCGCGCAGACCCTGGATCGACTGGCCTACAAGACCGTGGTCTTCGCCTTCCCCCTCTTCGGGCTCGGCGTGATCTGCGGAGCCATCTGGGCCGAAGCGGCGTGGGGCCGGTTCTGGGGCTGGGATCCCAAGGAGACGGTGTCGTTCATCGCCTGGGTGATCTATGCGGCCTACCTACACGCCCGGGCAACCGCGGGCTGGCGCAACACCGCCGCCGCGTGGATCAACATCGCCGGCTTCGTGGCGATGTTGTTCAACCTCTTCATCATCAATCTGGTTGTGTCCGGCCTACATTCGTACGCCGGACTCTGACCTGACCCGAGGTGGACCGCCGGACCCGAGGGTCCGCCGGACCATTCTCACTCGTCGCGGTCGGCCTGCTGCTTCTTGACGACCTTGAGTAGCTCGATGACCACGTCGAGGGTGTCGGTGGAGATGGCCTCTTGGCGGAACGCGGCCAGGTGCGCGCCGGTCTCGGCGGCCATCTGGACGTACTCACGCTGCTGCTCTACCCGCTTGAGGTCTTCGTCGGGATCGGTCAGGAAATAAGTGACGCTGATCTCAAATGCTCGCGAGATCGCTTCGACGGTGCGGAACGACGGGGTTTTGGCCTTGCCCGTACGAAGCTGCGAGATGTACGCATCGCTGAGCGTGTATCCCAGCTGGTTCGCCTTCAGCGCGATCTTCTTGCCGGTGTAAGGAATACCGTTTTCGTCGCGCACCGTGCTGAACAGCTCATTCAGGTGCTCGGCAAAGCTCTTTCCATCTTGTACAGCTGCCACTTCTCAATCTCCCAGACCTCTAATTTGACCCCGGCGGTATTGCAGGATCGAACTAGACCGAGACTCTACCTTTAAAGTTCGCAAAATGGGTACCCAGAAAAGCACGCCGAACCAAGGGTTGACTTACTTAACTTTGTCCGCGCTTTCGCGCCCGAAACCGTCGGTGTTCGCAGAGAGAACCTGGACGTTGGTTCAACAAACTTTGGACAGTTGTGCAGGTCAGTAGCCCAACCGGAGTTTATTGATCTGTGGCGCTGGGTTTGTCGTCACCGTCGGCTTGGAATTTGGGATCTTTATTTCGGGCCTTGCGGTCGAGGTCGTTGAGGAACTCAGGATCATCGTCCGGACCGACCGGGCCGCGGCGAATTTGCCGACCCGGTGTGCGATCGCTCGAGTGCCCCGGCATCGCGGGCGCGTCCGGGCCGAACGCACGCCACGCCAGGTAAGTGAGTGCCAGCAAGCCGATGATGGCGAGTAGGTAGATCATGTCGGCACCTCCGAAATCAAAGCCGTGTCCTCCAGGCTACGGGAGGCGGGCTCGTGAGATGCCGGGCATTCAGGGCGATCCTGTGGTCTGGCGCGAGTTGCCCGGAGTTCGGCCTGAGTTGAATGTCAGCTGCCGGTGGCAGGGGTCCGGCGATTGAGCAGCGCGACCACGTCGGATTCCCGGAAACGGCGGTGCCCGCCCGGGGTGCGGATGGCCCCCAGGAGGCCTGAACTGGCCCAACGCGCCACAGTCTTCGGATTGACGTTGAACATCGCGGCAACCTGGCCGGGGGTGAGGGTGTGCTGGCTCGCTGCCTGCGGACTCAGCGCCGGCGGGGCGATACCTGCTGCAGATCCGTTGATACCCGAGTTCGGCATGTTTGCACCGTGGGGGCTTGCAAACGTCATTTGTGCTCCTATCGAGTCCGGCCTCACATCGGCCGCGCCGTGACTCCTGACGGAGGTCTCGGCGGGTCGCGAAGAATCCTGCGGGTGTCGGTGGCCGCGACGATCCGCGAGTCACCGCGACCTCATGGTTACACCCGAAACCCCAGGTATTCGAACGGTCAGCTGTTGGTAAAGGGATCGCAAAGGCGCCCGTTTTGGGTCGGTGCGGAGAGAAGTAAGGTCTAGTTCGTGAGCGAACAAGCAGCCGAAGGCGGAACCGGACCTGACGGCGCAGGCGGATCCAAGAGCGACAAGCCGGGCGGCCGGCGCGCGCCGTCGGCGAAGAAAACGGCTCCGGCCGTGGAACCGAGCCCGGGGGCCGGTCGCCGTCTCGCGTTCGATCTGCTTGCCTTCACCGTCGCGCGGATCGCCCTGGTGATTGCGTTGGCAGGCGGTATCTACCTTCTCGGCCGCGCGGTGGGTGTGGACGTCCCCATCCTGGTTGCGGCGTTCTTCGCGGTGATCATCGCGCTGCCCTTGGGAATGGTCCTGTTCCGCGGACTGCGTGACCGCGTCAATGTCGGCATCGCGACCGTGGATGCCGGCCGCAAGGCTCAGCGCGAGAACCTCAACGCCAGGCTGCGCGGCGAGGGACGCCCGGAGTCCGATGGCGGCACCGGTTCGTCGAGTGTGTGACGAGACGGGAATGACATGACCTCAGCCGATGGTGCAGCACGCACGCACGACATCGACCGCAGGTCCGACCGCGGATGGGTCGACAATGCCGTGCGGCTGATCGAGGCCGACGCCACCCGCAGCGCCGACACCCACCTGCTGCGGTTCCCGCTCCCCGCGTGGTCGCGGTGGGAAGACGGCGCGGGCACGGCAGGGATCTCGCTGTATCTGAAGGACGAGAGCACCCACATCACCGGCTCGCTCAAGCATCGCCTTGCACGTTCGCTCTTCCTGTACGCGCTGTGCAACGGCTGGATCACCGAGGGCACCACGGTGATCGAGGCGTCGTCCGGGTCCACCGCCGTGTCGGAGGCGTACTTCGCTCAGCTGATCGGGGTGCCGTTCATCGCGGTGATGCCCAAGACCACGTCGCCGGCCAAGATCGCGCTGATCGAACGCCAGGGCGGCCGTTGCCATTTCGTGGATCGGTCCGACGAGGTCTACTCCGAGGCGCAGCGACTGGCCGACGAGACGAACGGGCACTTCATCGACCAGTTCACGATGGCTGAACGGGCCACCGACTGGCGGGGGAACAACAACATCGCCGAGTCGATCTTCAGTCAGCTGTCGCAGGAAGAACATCCGATCCCGACCTGGGTGGTGGTCGGGGCGGGAACCGGCGGAACCTCCGCGACGATCGGACGGTTCATCCGCTATCGCAGGCACCGCACCTGGCTGTGTGTGGTGGACCCCGAGAACTCGGCCTTCTATCCGGCCTACCGAGATGGCGCGGAACCGCAGGCGGGTGGTGCACGGTCGTCGCGTATCGAAGGGATCGGCCGTCCACGGGTGGAACCGTCGTTCATCTCGCAGGTGATCGACCGCATGGTGTCGGTACCGGACGCGGGAAGTATCGCGGCCGCGCGCCGGGCCAGCGACGTGCTGGGATGGAGAGTCGGTGGTTCCACCGGCACCAACCTGTGGGGCGCGCTGCGACTGGTCGCCGAGATGCGGGCGAACAAGCAGGCGGGCAGCGTGGTGACGCTGTTGTGTGATGGCGGTGATCGGTACTCGGGGACCTACTACAACGACGAATGGCTCGCAGGTAACGGACTGGACCTGGGCCGGGCAGAGGGGATTTTGGATGAGTTCTTCGCCTCCGGACAGTGGAGTGAGTGAGCAGGGTCCACACCCCGAGCGAAGTGGGGGACACGGCGCGGTCGCCGAACCGCCGAGGCTGATGGTCGAGGCGACCGACCTGGTGCGCGAGTACCAGATGGGCGAGCAGAAGGTGCGCGCCCTCGACGGGCTGAACCTCACCCTCGAAGGCCGTCGCTTCGTTTCCATCGTCGGCCCCTCCGGTGCGGGCAAGAGCACATTGCTGCACGTCCTGGGGGCGCTGGACGTACCCGACTCAGGAAAGATCGTGGTGGACGGTCTTGATCTCGCGGCCCTGTCCGAGGTTGAGCAGTCGGAGTTCCGGCGGCATCGGGTCGGCTTCATCTTCCAGTTCTTCAACCTGATCCCCACCATGTCGGCGTGGGAGAACGTCGCGCTGCCAAGGCTTCTCGATGGGCGGTCGCTGCGATCGGCGAAGGCCGAATCGATCGCGCTGCTGGACCGGGTCGGTCTGGGCGACAGGGCCAAGCATCGTCCGTCTGAGCTGTCGGGCGGGCAGATGCAGCGCGTCGCCATCGCACGGTCGCTGATCATGAGCCCGCGCATCGTGCTGGCCGACGAACCGACCGGCAACCTCGACTCTCACACGGGCGAATCCATCCTCCAACTGCTGACCGAGGTGGCCCACGAAGGCGACGGGCGCCTGGTGGTGATGGTGACCCACGACAACAAGGCCGCGGCACACGCCGACCAGACGATCACGGTTCGCGACGGAAAGATCGAGGAGTGAGCCGTCTCCCGCTGGTGGGTTCGCTGCTCGCCGGGGCCACGCGTGTCCGGGTCGTCAATCTTCGTGAGCTGCTGGGGCACCGGCTGCGGGTGATCACCTCGCTGATGGTGATCGTCGTGGCCGCCACTCTGATGGTCGCGGTGCTCGGAACCTACGGTTCGTTGACCTCGTCGGTGCAGAAGCTCAGCGCCACCATCTCCGGTACCGCCGACCTCGAGGTCGCGGGCATCGTCGACTCCGGTGTCGACGACCAGCTGGCGGGGGAGATCCGCCGCGATGCCCCGGCGGCCAGAAGTGTTGTCCCACTGATCAACAGCTCGGTCTTCATCGACGGCAAGCGAACCACGGTGCTGGGCAGCGACAACAACATCACCGCGCTCAGCGGCGATCTGCGCGACGCCGTGCAGGGCGCCGCGACCAGCGAGGGCACCGATCTGACCACCTTGATGTCGGGTATCAGTGTCGGCACGGGCACCGGACTGCAGAAGGGTCAGGAGGTGACGATCAACGGGGTGGACACCACCGTCACCATGGTGATCGACGCGCCCGAGGCCCAGACCATCAACGGTGGACGTTTCGTCTTCGCGTATCTCGGCCTGGCACAACAGATCACCGACCACGAGGGGCGGGTGGACTCGATCCTCGTGACCAAGGAGCCGGGCGCCACGACGGACGAGCTACGTGATCAGCTCAAGGGAGTGGTCGACGGGCGCGCGGTGGTGGTCGATCCCGACTTCCGGGCAAAACAGGCCGAGACCGCAGCGTCGGTCACGCGCGATTCCACCCTGCTGGTCTCGCTGATCTCCTTGGTCATCGCCGGATTCCTGGTGTTCAACACGATGAACATGGCTGTGGCATCGCGTCGTTCGTCCATTGCGATGATCCGAGCGCTGGGCGGGAGGCGTGGACCACTTGTCGCCGACCTCATCGGAGAAGCCGCGCTGTTCGGGTTGGTCGGAGGCCTGATCGGTGTACCGATCGGGATCCTGGCGGGACGGTGGGCCATCGGCCAATTGCCCGACGTGCTGTCGTCGTACGGTGCGACCGTCGAGTTCTCGTTGCCCGGGTACGCGGCGCCCGCAGCTGTCGTGGCCTGTGTGCTCGCCTGTTGTGCGGCAAGTGTTCTGGCGGCGCGGTCGGTGTTCACGGTGTCGCCGATCGAAGCGATGTCGAGCAGCGTCGCGGCCGATCAGCAGTCGGGCCGCGGAATAGCCGCGAAGATCTGCGCGGTACTGGGAGTGGTGCTCATCGTCGCCGGCTGGCTGATGTCCGACGAGATCCAGGGCCGGGCGGTGGTGACCGCCGGGATCGTCTTCTGTGTCGGAATGCTGCTGGTCTGTTACGCACTCACGCCGCCGCTGGTGGCGGCGGTGACCTGGCTGGCCGGGCGGTTCGGCGGGCCGGGCAAGCTCAGTGCGGTCAACACCGAACGCGCGCCGCGTCGTGCGTGGGCGACGTTGATGACGGTTGCGGTGGCGATCACGGTGGGGCTGTGCACCTCTGGGGTGATGAACAACCTGGTGTCGTCGATCACCGGGTCGCTCAGCGGGCTCGCCGACCCGGACTTCTATGTGTCGTCGCAGGAGAAGTCGTCCATTCCCGACGGCCCGGTCATCGATCCTGCAGTGACCGAAGCGGTGGCTGCGGTGCCGGGCGTCGAGCGGGTGGTCCGCGGTCAGTGGGCCGCGGTCAATGTCGGTGAGTCACGAGTGTTGTTGCAGGGCTTGGAACCCGAGACGAGTGCACCATTCGTCCGCAAGGCTCGCCCGGAGGTCATCCAGGAGGTGCTGGCCGGACGTGGGATGGTCATGTCGCACACGTTGGCCCGGAACCTCGATGTCGACGCCGGGGACACGGTGGAGATCGCATCGCCGACGGGTTTCCACCAACTGCCGGTGCTGCAGCTCGTCGACTACGTCAGCATCAACTCCGGCACCGCGGCGATATCGTCGGACTTGTTGTCGCAGTGGTTCAATCGGCCCGGGGCGACGTTCTTGCAGGTCGATCTGGAGCCCGGGGCGGATCGAGAACAGATGCGTCCGCTGATCGAGGCGGCGGCCGACGGAGCCACGTCGATGCCGATGAACGTCTATACCGGCCAAGAAGGTCTCGACGCCACGAAGGCGTCGGTCGAACAGTCCGGAGCGTTCGCGATCGCGATCCAGTGGATCGTCGCGGTGGTCGCCGCGGTCGCGTTGCTGAACACCCTGCTGTTGTCGGTGATCGAGCGCAAACGTGAGCTCGGGGTGCTGCGCGCGATGGGTGCCTCACGGCGTTTCGTCCGCCGCATGGTGTTGGCCGAGGCGGCTGCGGTCGCGGCCGTGGGGTCGCTGCTGGGTGTGGTGATGGGCACCGCTCTGCACGTCGTGGGCAACAAGATCCTCACCGAGACCACCTCGGTCCAGGTGCAGTATTCGCCGCAGATCGTGATCGGCATCTACGTGGTGGTCGCGTTTGTGCTGTGTTTTGCCGGAGCCTTCTTCCCCGCCGCCCGCGCCGGCCGCATGAACATCAGCGAAGCCATCCTCACCGAGTAGCCCCTCCCCGATTTTGGTGGGTTCGGGTGAGCGTTTCCCCAGGTCAACCTCGCCCGTTCCCACCACTTTGGGGTGTCGGGGCTGTGGATAACCCTTGCTGACACGAGATTCTCGTGCGTCAGTCTGTGCAGACTTTCCGCATGGGGGAATTACCGACCGGACCGGCGCGCGTGACGGAGCTGCTGACCGTGATGTCACGGCATGAACTTCGCCTCGACTATCGCAGTGTCGCGCGGGGCGTGTGGCTCCGAAACGACCAGCCGTTGACGTTTCGAACGCACTCGATCGCGGCCGGCATGGTCCACGACGATGCCGTGTTGTGCGGTTGGTCAGCGGCCCACTTCTGGGGCAATCCCTTCCGCCCGGACTGCGCGCAGCCCGAGATCACGGCGCCGATCGAGGGCAACCGGCGCTATGACGGAATCTGTGTCCGGAGAGTGCAGATCGACCACGATGACGTCGTCGATATCGACGGCGTCCGACTCACCTCGCTTGCCCGAACAGGGATCGACCTGGGGCGATTCAATTCGCGGGAGGATGCCGTCTCGGCTCTCGATGGCATGGCTCGTCTGAGGCCGACAATGCTCGATGAAATAAGAGTCGAACTCAAGCGGTGGGAGAACCACTGGGGGATCGGCAAGGCCATCACCGCACTGCGACTTGTGAACTCCCTCGCAGAATCACCATGGGAGACCCGCCTGCGGTTGATCCTGTGTGACGAGTGTTTGGACGGGTTCGTCCTGCAGCATGAGGTGATGGGCGGCAGGTATCGCCTCGACATCGCCTGGCCGGGCCTCAAGGTCGCGGTCGAATACGACGGAGCTCATCACCGTGAGAGTGAACAGCACGCACGAGACCTGGAGCGATGGAACCGGCTACGGGCAGCGGGGTGGGTGGTCATCGCGGTCACAGCCCGCAACATCACGCCGGCCGCGATGAGTTCGTAATCCAGCTGCGGGCCGCACTCGCCGCCCGCGGCTGGTCGTAGCCGAAAGTGGTGAGAACTGGCGATGGCGACCTGGGCTTTCTCTCACCCAAACCCACCAAAACCGGGGGGCGGGGCGATTCGGGTGTCAATAAATGTTGACAACCCGCCTTTGTCAGGATAACTTGACAATCGTGCAGGAGAACCAAGACGACATCACCACAGCAGTTGCAGATCGCGATCCGGCCAAAGGGCTGGCGGCGGTGCGAGCGCTGCGCACGTTGGCGGACCGGCTCGAAGACGTCCAGGTTGCCAACGCCCGACAACAAGGGTGGAGCTGGCAAGCGATTGCCGACGTACTCCAGGTGAGCCGCCAGGCTGTACACCAAAAACACTTTCGCGGCGAGTAAGAGTCAGCCGCTGCATCAGAGAGCGAGACAACATGCTTCACCAATTCACACGTGACAACAGGACAACCCTGGCTTTTGCGTATCAGGAGGCCGCCGACCTCGGGCACACCACACTCGGCAACGACCACCTCATCCTCGGAATGCTCTGCAATGCAAGGCTTTCCGCTTTCGGCATCCTCGGTGAGCAGGGCTTGACCTTGCCACAGGCACGCGAGGTGGTCCGGGCCCATCATGAGGCCAATGCCGCCGATTCCGATCCCGACAAGGACCGGATCGACGAAGATCGCGACGCCCTTGCTGCCATCGGCATCGATCTCGACAGGGTTCGCGAAGCGGTCAAAGGCGCCTTCGGAGACGACATCACCGACAACTGGGGCAAACGCCGCGGCGGCCGGGGACGACCGGGTGGACCCGAACGTGCCGAGCGCTCAGAGCGCGGCCCGCACGGTCGTCGACACGGTGG